>JBFMCT010000009.1 GCA_040754375.1 Actinomycetota bacterium | reverse complement strand
CGCCCACCTACGCAGCTACCTGTCCACCACCCGCAAGCACGACGTCCCCGCCATCGACGCCCTCACCCGGCTCTTCAAGGGCGATCCGTGGATGCCACCCACGCCGCCAGCTACGTGAACACTTACGTCCCGACAGCCGGTTTTACGAGGAATAGGCGGCGTCACTGCGACGAGCCGTTTGGCAACATCAGAGGATGGAACTGGGAGATACGGTCAGTCGACGCCTAGACCTTGCCACCAAGCGGAACGCCGCCGTCTGGGACACGGAGACGCAGCAGTGGCGCTTGCCGGACGATGAGTCCCCCAGGGGGTACCGCGTGGCTGAAGGGGTTTCCTGGTTTGGCTCGGTCGGGATCCTCGCCGGCGCGGTCATCGCACTTGCTACCTGGCTCGGCCGGCGGCTACGACGGCGCCGGGCATAGGCGGATCGGCGTCAGGGGGCGGCCCAGCGAGGGCTGTCGAAGCCGGTCCGACAACCGGCCGAGCCCCGGGACGACCGCAGGGGCCCATCAGGACCGAGCGGAGTTCCAGAAGCGCCGGACCGTTCTGCGCTGATCGTCGGCGTCAGGCGTTCGCCGGCATGCGCTTCTTGGCGGCAGCTGCGCGAGCCGGCCGGGCAGGCCTGGTACGCCGC
The DNA here is from genome assembly GCA_040754375.1 of Actinomycetota bacterium. Lineage (NCBI taxonomy): Bacteria > Bacillati > Actinomycetota > Actinomycetota bacterium. Next base: position 89,925 of record JBFMCT010000009.1, on the reverse strand, counting down.
GAAACCGCAGGCCGGCGGCCTCCCCACTCAGATGTCGTAGTAGAGGTAGAACTCCCAGGGGACGGGGCGGAGGCGGACCTCGTCGATCTCGCGGAGGCGCTTGTAGGTGACCCAGGTGTCGATGAGGTCGGGGGTGAAGACGTCGCCGGCCAGGAGGTAGTCGTGGTCGGCTTCGAGGGCGGCCAGCGACTCCTCCAGCGAACCGGGGACCTGGGGCACGCGGGCCAGCTCCTCGGGGGGGAGGTCGTAGAGGTCCTTGTCGACGGGGGCGGGCGGCTCGATGCGGTTCTGCACGCCGTCGAGGCCGGCCATGAGCATGGCCGCGAAGGCCAGGTAGGGGTTGCACGACGGGTCGGGGCAGCGGAACTCCAGCCGCTTGGCCTTGGGGCTCTTGGACACGAGCGGGATGCGTACCGACGCCGACCGGTTGCGCTGGCTGTAGACCAGGTTGACGGGGGCCTCGTAGCCGGGCACGAGCCGCTTGTAGGAGTTGGTCGTGGGAGCAGCGAACGCCAGCAGCGAGTGGGCGTGGCGCAGCAGGCCGCCGATGTACCAGCGGGCCATGTCGCTGATGCCCGCGTAACCCGTCTCGCTGAAGAACAGGGGCTCGCCCCCCCGCCACAGCGACTGGTGGGTGTGCATGCCCGAACCGTTGTCACCGAAGAGGGGCTTGGGCATGAACGTGGCCGTCAGGCCCCGGGCCCGGGCCACGTTCTTGACGACGTACTTGTAGAGCATGACCTTGTCGGCCATGCGCAGCAGCGTGTCGAAGCGCATGTCGATCTCGGCCTGCCCGGCGGTGCCCACCTCGTGGTGCTGCACCTCGACCTCGATACCGAGCCGTTCGAGGGTCAGGAGCATCTCCGAGCGCACGTCCTGGAAGTGGTCCATGGGCGGGACTGGGAAGTAGCCCTCCTTGTACCGGGGCTTGAAGCCCAAGTTGGGCTTCTCGTCACGGCCCGAGTTCCACACGCCCTCGATGGAGTCCACCGAGTACATGGCCGAGTGCTGGTCCTGGTGGAAGCGCACGTCGTTGAAGATGTAGAACTCGGCCTCGGGCCCGAAGTAGGCCGTGTCGGCGATCCCCGTCGACACCAGGTAGTCCTCCGCCTTGCGGGCGACGTAGCGGGGGTCACGGCTGTAGGGCTCGCCCGTCACCGGGTCGAGCACGAAGCAGTTGAGGTTGAGGGTGCGGTGCTCGGTGAACGGGTCGACCACCGCGGTGTCGGGGTCGGGCACCAGGATCATGTCCGACTCCTGGATCTCCTGGAAGCCCCGGATCGACGACCCGTCGAACCCCAGGCCGTACTCGAACACCTCCTCGCTGAGCTCGTGAGCCGGCGACGAGAAGTGCTGCATGAGCCCGGGGAGGTCGCAGAAGCGGAAGTCGACGATCTCGGCCCCCGACTCCTCGACCAGCCTCAGGACGTCGGCCGGGCTGCGCTCCTCCACCGCTTCCTCCCGTCTACGAAGTGGTCCCCCGGAGGGTGAGGCAACTTACCCGAACCCCCGGGGGCCCGCCCCGCGAGGCTCGCTCAGCGCCCGCCCGTCGTCGGGTCGATCGTACGCACCACCCGGGCAACGTTGTCGGCCGGGAACCCGCCCCGGGACGCGTGCTCCAGCACACGGCCGGCGTCGGGGGCGATGTAGACGCAGAACAGCTTGTCGTCGGTGACGTAGCTGTGCTGCCACTGGACGTCGCCCCCCAGGTCGGCGAGCACCGAGTTGCTCTTCTGGCTGATGGCCGCGATCTCGTCCTCGGACAGCGAGCCCGCTCCTCGCAGGCCTCTCTCGATGACGTACTTGGGCATTTCTGCTCCCTTCGCTCTCGCACCGCCACAGCGACGGTGCTATGCGTACTATCCGGCGAAGGAGGCCGCAGCACCATGACCGAGACACCGCCGGGGCTGACCCAGGCGCCGCAAACCGCGGTGGGCCGGTTCGCGGCTCTGGCCGAGGTGCTCGACCTGGTACGGCTGGAAGGGGCGCTGTTCCTCCGGGCCGACTTCCGGGCGCCGTGGGCATACACCTCACCGCCGGGCCGGGAGCTGGCCGAGGCCCTGCTGCCGGGCGCGGGCAGCCTGGTCCTGTTCCACATCATCGGCGAGGGCCGGTGCTGGATCGCCATGGAGGACGGTCAGCGGCACCCCCTGGAGCGGGGCGACGTGGTCGTCATGCCCTACGGGGACACCCACTCCATCGGCTCCTACGAGGACGCCGAACCGGTGCCCATCGCCAGCCTGCTCCCCGCCCCACCCTGGAAGGAGTTCCCCTACATCGACTACGGCGGCGACGGCGACTACACGCTGGTCGTGTGCGGCTACCTCCAGGGCGACGCCCTCTTGTTCGACCCCGTGCTGCGTGCCCTGCCCCCGCTGTTCGTCGTGCGCCCACCTGCGGGCCCGGCCGCCACGTGGCTCTCGGCCAGCGTGGAGTACGCCCTCATGGCCTCCCAGTCGGGGCAGCCCTCGGCCCACATGAACCAGCGGCTGCCCGAACTGCTGTTCACCGAGGTGCTGCGCCTCTACCTGGAGAGCGGTGAGGCCGACCTGACGGGCTGGCTGGCCGCCCTGCGCGACCCGGTGGTCGGACCGGCCCTCACCCTCCTGCATGGCGACCCGGCCCGGGAGTGGACCGTCAAGGACTTGGCCTCGGCCGTGGCCGCCTCGCGCACCGTCCTGGTCGAGCGGTTCGGCGCCCTGCTCGGACGCCCGCCCATCCGCTACTTGACCGAGTGGCGCCTGAGCATGGCGGCCGGCCTCCTGCGTACGACCCAACTGGGCGTGGGCGAGATCGGCGCCCGCGTCGGCTACCGGTCCGAGGAGGCGTTCAGCCGGGCCTTCAAGCGGGAGCTGGGCAAGGCCCCGGCCCACTGGCGGGCCGAGACACGGCCCCTCCCCCGAGTCTTCTGACCAAGCCCGGCCATGTCGGGCCGGACCACTACCGCACCAGCCGGCCGAACGTGGCCGGAGGCGGAGGCGGGACGCGGGCTCGTTCCTCGTCGGTGGCCGCCCGCCGCCGGCGCAGCTCGAGGGCCAGGCTCTCCTCGCCCCGGGCCATGGCCCAGCGGTGATTAGCCGCGAAGGCGGGCTTGAGCAGCCAGCTCAGGCGGCGCAGCAGGGGCTTGTTGGCCGCCACCCGCCAGTGATAGGTGATCACGACCTCGGGCCCGTCCTGCTCGAAGAACCACCGGCCTTCGCCTTCGAGGTCGCCCTCGGCCGTCAGGGCGAACCCCTCGTCGGTCACCGGCTCGGTGATGCGCAGCGTCCACCGCAGCGTGTAAGGCAACCAGCCCTTGGTGTGCAGGTCTACGGCCGATCCCACCAGGTCGGGCCCGCCCCGCTCGCGCTCGTTGACGCCCAGGTAGACCGACGGCCACCAGCGGGGGAGCGATGCCCCGTCGCTGAGCACCGCCTTGACCTCGGCGACCGTCGCCGCCACCCGCCACACCGTCACGAACCGGTAGTCCGTCCCCATCAGCGGTGGACGGTAGCTCGCCGGCCGTCAGTCGAGGTGGGCGAACTCGCTGGCCCGCCGGCTGGGCCCGGCCACCACCAGCACCGAGCCCTCCTGGAACCGGGTGTCGGGGGTGGCGTAGGTGAAGCCCTCCCCGGGCTGCTTGACGCACACCACCGTCACCCCGTGGCGGGCACGGATCTCCAGCTCGGCCAGCGTCGGTCCCACGAGGCCCTTGGGGACGGCCGTCTCGACCATGGCGAAGTCCTCGTCGAGCTGGAACCAGTCGATCATGCGCCCGCCCACGAGGTGGGCGACGCGGTGGCCCATGTCGTGCTCGGGGTTGATGACGTGGTGGGCACCCACCCGTTCGAGGATGCGCCCATGGGGCCGGCTGACGGCCTTGGCCCAGATGTTGGGAACGCCCATATCGGCCAGGGCGGCAGTGGTCAGGATGCTGGCCTCGAGCACGCTGCCGATACCGACGACGGCGTGGCGGAACTCATCGCAGCCGAGCTGGCGCAGGGTGTTCTCGTTGGTCGAGTCGGCCTGGACGACGTGGGTGAGCATGTCGGCGTAATAGGCCACCCGCTCGGCGTCGCCGTCGATGCCCAGCACCTCGAAGCCGAGCCGCATCAGCTCGGCCGCCACCGCCCCCCCGAACCGACCCAGGCCCACGACCACGACGGGTTCGCCCACGTCGAGGCGGGGCCCGTGGCGGCGGCTCCCGAGGCGTCCGGAGTTCTTGTCAACCAATGATCGGCCTTTCTTCAGGATGACGGTACTGCCGGCCGCGCTCGCGCAGGACCAGCGCGGCGAACAGCGTCGGCGGGCCGACCCGGCCCAGCAGCATCAGCACGACCACCAACAGTTGTGACCCTCCGGACAGCAGGGGGGTGACCCCAGTGGACAACCCGACGGTCCCCAGGGCCGAGACGACCTCGAACAGCAGGTCGGCTCGCGGGAGGCCGGTGGTCGCCATGAGAGCCATGGTCGACACGACGATCGTCCCGATGGCCATGAGGGCCACGGTGAGGGCCTGGCGCTGGGCCTGGGACGGCACGGTCCGCTCGAATATCACCACGTCGGGTTCGCCTCGAACCTCGGCCCACATGACCCAGCCCAGCAGGGCAAAGGTCGTCACCTTGATGCCCCCGGCCGTCGACGCGCTCCCGCCGCCGATGAACATCAGGGCCTCGGTCAGGAGCCGCGACGGCTCGCGCAGCAAGGCCATGTCGACGGAGTTGAACCCGGCGGTGCGGGGTGTCACCGAGTGGAAGAAGGCGTTGACCAGCGTGTCGGTGGCCGACATGTTCCCCAGGGTGCGGGTATTGGTCCACTCGAACCAGGCGAACAGGGCCCAACCGACCCCGATAAGGCCCAGGGTCGTGACCACGGTGAGCTTGGTGTGCAGGTTCCAGCGGTGGGGGGTGCGGGGCATCCGGGCGATCTGCACCCACACGGGAAAGCCCAGGCCCCCGGCGATGATCGTGGCCGCGACCACGAGCAGGATCACTGGGTCGCGGTTCACCCCGATGAGGCTGTCGTTGAACAGAGAGAAACCGGCGTTGTTGAAGGCCGAGACGGCATGGAAGATGCCGAGGTGGAGGGCCCGGCTGAACGGTTCCCCATGGCTGAACGCGAACCGGGCCGTCAGCACGAGGGCGACGGCCGCCTCCACTCCCAGGCTGAGCCGGGCCACCCCGATGAGCAGCGTGCGCACGTCGCCCAGGTTGAGCGAGCCCGTCTCGGCCGCGGCCAGCAGCCGGTGGCGCAGGCCCAGCCGCTTGGCCAGCACGAGCACGATCAGCGACGTGAGGGTCATGATCCCGAACCCGCCGACCTGGATGAGGGCCAGGATCACCCACTGCCCGAACCCGCTCCAGTAGTCCCCGGTGCTGACAACGGCAAGGCCGGTGACGCAGACAGCGGAGGTGGCCGTGAACAGGGCGGTGATAGCTGGCGCCCCCTCGCCACTGCGGGTGGCGCCCGGGAGCGAGAGGAGCACGGCACCCAGCACGCTGGCGGCCACGAAGGCCAGCACGACGTACTGCGCCGGGTGGCGCAGGAGCTTGTGCGTTCGGGCGGGCCCCACTGGCCCGCACGCTAACGACCCTGACACCGTCTCTGGCGTCTTAGCGGGCCCGGAGGGGCCGGGCGCCAGCCTCTACCGTGGGCCGGTGGGCCACGAGGGGAGGCAGGAGGCGGCGACCGTGCTGCGGGCCCTGGCCGATTTGGCGCCCTCGGGGGAGCAGAGAGCGACCCGCCTGGCTGTCCCGACCGAGTGGTTCAGATGGGTCGAGGCCGGGGCCGTGAGGGTGTTCACGCCCGGCCCGTTCGACGACGGGGCTCGCTCGCGGGCCGTCGAAGCGGCCATGAGGGTGGCCGGGCCGCCCGATGACTTAGCCGCCCGTTCCGTCGGCATCGACCGCAGCTTCGGCGAACGCCTGGCGGCCGTCGACCAGGTCCGTCCGGAACAGCGGTCCCTGCGGATGGGGTGGCTGTTCGTGGCCGGACGAGCCGCCGGTGAGGACGGGCGGCCCCGGCGGGTGTTCCACCCGCTGGTCACCGTCCCGGTCAGGGCGGTGCGCCCACCCGCCCTCGGCAGCGCCCGGCTGGTGCCCGCGGGTGACGTGGAGATCAGCGAGTTGGTCGACGACTGGGACGAGCGCTCCCGCCTGGAGGCGCACCTGCAGCTCGGGGGCGGGGCGCTGGACGGCATGAGGGACGTGACCATCCCGGCCGCCCTGCTGGCCCGGCTCGACGGCCTCCAGCGCTTCGCCCGGGCGACCGCGTCGGCCGCCCGCCTGCCGGCCTCCCGGGTCGTGCCCGCGGGCGACGGGCCGGAGAAGCTGATGCGGTCCGAGGGACTGGTGATCGTGGCCGGAGTGGGCGTCTTCGCCACCCACGACACCGGGACGGCGAGCCGGGCCGGGTCCCTGCGGGCCTGGGCCGCGGGGCCGCTGCCGCGCTGGACGGCGTTCCACTCGCTCTACGTCGACGCCCGCCCCCCGCCCGACCTCGGCCCCGCCCAAGGCTCCCTCGGCCCCGCCACGGTCGAGTCGCCTTACCTGCTCACGCCCGCCCAGCGAGAGGCGGTCGTCCGCAGCCGCCACGAGCCCGTCACCCTGATCTCCGGCGGCCCGGGGACGGGCAAGTCCCACACGGTGGTGGCCATCGCCTGCGACGCCCTGGCCCGGGGCGAGAGCGTGCTGGTCACGGCCAAGACCGACGCCACCGTCGACGCCCTGCTCGACCTGCTGGAACGTTCGCCCGGCCCCGAGGCCGTCGTGTTCGGGTCGAACGAACGCCGCGAGGCCCTGGCCGCCCGCCTGGCTGGCGGACGTCTGCAACCCGTGGCCGACGACGCCTTGGCGGCGGCCCGCGAGGCCCACCGGATGGCGCGCGCCGCCGAGGCGGCCGCCACCGCAGCCGTCGTCGACCGCCTTTCCGCCGAGCGGGCCCTCTCCGAGGGCGGCGGGGCCGAGGAGGACGAGTCCCGCCGCCTCGCCCCCCGCCTGTTCGACCCGTCCGCCGACCTGGCCCGTGCGGCCCAGTTGCTCGACGCCGTGTCGGGCGGCAGCGGGCGCGGGTGGTGGTCACGACGCCGGCAGCGGCGCCGGTCCAGGGAGCTGCACGAACTGGCCGGGTGCCCCGAGGGCACGCCACCAGGGGACGTAGCCACCGCCCTGCGCACAGCGCGGGCCACCCGCATCGCGTCGGGACTGGTGGCCGCGGGCGGGCTCGAACTGGGCGAGGCATGGACCGAGCTGCGCGGGCTAGGCGACGCCGCCCGGGAGGCGACGGCCCGGTGGCTGAGCGCCGAGGCCCGCTCGGGGGCGCGCATGAACCGCTCGACCATGCCGGCCGTGGCTGCCCTGGCCACCGCCCTACGCAGCGGGCGGGCGGCCCGCCGCCACCAGTTGAGCCGGCTGGACGACGAGAAGCTCACCCGGGCCCTGCCCCTGTGGGTCGGTTCGCTCCCCGACATCGACGACCTGCTGCCGCCGCTGGCGGGGGCCTTCGATCTGGTGATCGTCGACGAGGCGTCCTCGATCGACCAGCCCCTGGCCGTCCCCGCCTTGCTGCGGGCGCGGCGAGCGGTGATCGCGGGCGACCCCAACCAGTTGCGCCACGTGTCCTTCCTGTCCGACCAGCGCCTGCGCGAGGTCGTCGAGCTCCACGGGCTGGCCGACCGGCCCCTGGTTGCCGCCCGCCTCGACGTGAGGCGCAACAGCACGTTCGACGTGGCCGCGGCGGTGGCGCCCGTCCTCGTCCTCGACGAGCACTTCCGGTCGGTCCCTCACCTCGTCGAGTTCGTGGCCAACCACCTCTACGGCGGGGGCCTCAAGGTCGCCACCCGGAAGCCCAGCACCGAGGGCCGAGACTGCGTGCACGTCGTGCGCCTGGCGGGAGAGCGCGACAAGGCGGGCGTCGTGGCCGCCGAGGTGGACTGGGCGGTGGCCGAGGTCGCCCGGCTGCGCAGCGACGGGGCAGCGAGCGTGGGGATCATCACGCCGTTCCGGGCACAGGCCGACGCCCTGGAGGCGGCCGTACTGGCCCGGTTCTCGGCCGACGACATCGCCGCCCTGGGCTTGCGGGTCGGGACCGTGCACGCCTTCCAGGGCAACGAGCGCGACGTGGTCATCGCCAGCATCGGTGTCGGCCCCGACCAGTCAGGGGCGTCGTGGCGCTTCGTCGATGACCCACACCTGTTCGCCGTGTTCGTGACCCGGGCCCGCCGGCACCTGACACTGGTGATGTCGGCCGAACCTCCCCCCGGAGGCCTGCTGGCGGGCTACGTGGCCCGGGCCGACCGTCCCCCCGGACCTCCCCCTCCGGCTGGGGAGACCACCGCATGGGCCGCCCAGATCGCCGGGGACCTCCGCCTCGGTGGGGTCGACGCCCGCACGGGCTACCCCACGGGCCGCCATGTTGTCGACGTGTGCGCCCCACCCGGGGACACGGCCGTCGAGTGCGGGGTGCACCCATCGGGCCCGGCGGCCCACGTCGACCGGCACCTGGCCCTGGTGCGATCGGGCTGGCACGTCCTCGAAGCCTTCCCTTCGCGCTGGTCTCAACGCCGGGGCGAGCTGGTAGTCAGCCTGCTCGACCGGCTGGGTGTCCAGGACATCCGCCGGTCATGAGGAAGGGCGTGCTACCAGTTCCAGGAGGCGGCCAGGTCGTGGCGGACCGTGGCTGCGTAACCGTCGAGAGCGCCCAGCAGCTCCTCGCTGCTGAGCTTCATCTCCGACGACCGGACGTGCCAGACGGTGCCACCGTTGGACCGCCGGGCCTTGATGACCGCGAACACCGACTCGATGAGGAACTGGTCGGTGACCCCCACCGTCTCCAGGCCAGCGAAGAGCTCACTGAAAGGTACGGGGGCGAGCTGGCCGGCCTGGGCCGTGCTGCCCGGGCCCAGCGTTCCCTTCCAGGCCTTGGTCAGCCGCTGGCGGATCGAAGTGGTCAGGCCCTCGAGGACCCCGAGCCGCTCCTCGGCCGACAAGGGGGCGCCGCCGAGGCGGACCGACCAGGCCGCGCTGCCGTCCTCGGCCCGGAGCTTGAGCAGGGCGAAGACCGACTCGATCTGCATGCCCTCGCCGATGGTGACCGTGCCGTAGCCGGCGAGCAGTTCGCTGAACGGCATCGGTTTCTCAGCCACGGCATCCGTCCTCTATGCAGCTCACGGTAGGGAAAGGTAGTCGCGTCACCGGGCCGATCGGGGCAGGAGCCGGGCCCCGGGGAAGTCAGGACCGGTCGGCCCGTTCGGCCAGCACGCGCTCGCGGGTCGGCACCCGGAACAGGACATAAGCCGCCCCCACCAGCCCCAGGGCGACCACGGAGGCCCGGACCGCGGGGTTGGTGATGGCCAACCCGGCGCTGGCGCCGGTGGCGGCCCCGATCATCGTGACGGCCAGCACCTTGGCCCGCCTGGGCATACCGAGCCCGGCCCGGTGGTCACGCACGAGCGGGCCGATGCGGGGCAAGTCGAGAACCCACTGCTCGAAGCGGGGGCTCGACCGGGCGAAACAGGCGGCCGCGATAATGAAGAAGACGGTCGTGGGCAGCCCGGGCACGACCACGCCCACGCCTCCGAAACCCACGGCCAGGAATCCTCCGCCCATCCACAGCCAACGGACCAGGCCATGGCGGGCCCCAGCGTCACCACCGCCGGCGGGCTGACCGGGAGGGACGGTCATCACTGGTCCACCATCTGGCGACGGTCGCCCAGCAGTTGCTTGTTGGACCGGCCTCCCGGGCCGGTCATAAGAGGAGGGCGGCGACGTCTCCCACGGCCTGCACGGCCAAGATCACGAGGATCGCACCCCCAACCGCGGTGTAGGCCCATCGCCAGCGGTGGGTGGCCGCCCAGAACCGCCGCATGGAAGCGAGGATGGCCACAGCCGAGACCGTGCCGAGCAGCAGCCCCAGCACCGGCCCGACCCCCCCGCTCAGGTCGACCACCGGCTTGAGCAGCGGCAGGACCACGTAGGTCAGCAGGCAACGCACGGTCGACACCGCGATCGAGGCCGTGAACACGTTCTCGGCCGACCGGGACGAGGCGCCCCGGGGCTGGGCCCGCAGCAGGCGGCGCATGAACTCGTCGGCCGGTGAGCCCGCCCGCTGGGTCGTCGAAGCAGTGTCCACGGTGCGACGAGATTAGGCGACGCCCAGCACTACCCCCAGTTCAGCCCAGTCGTCAGCTGCAGGACTCCGGGCGCGAGGGCGGGCTCTGTGCTGGCTGACGCTGTTCCCGACCGACGTTCTACGTAGCATCGGCGGATGGCTGCCGCCGTCGACATCGCCGGTCTGGTCAAGACCTTCGGTCCCACCCGGGCGCTGGACGGGCTCGACTTGGAGGTGCTCGAGGGCGAGGTCCACGGCTTCCTCGGGCCCAACGGTTCGGGCAAGACGACCGCTATCCGAGTGGTGCTGGGGCTCCTGCGGGCCGACTCCGGGCAGGTGCAGGTGCTGGGGGGCGACCCCTGGCGGGACTCGGTGGCGCTGCACCGCCGGCTGGCCTACGTGCCCGGCGACGTCAACCTGTGGCCCAAGCTCACCGGCGGCGAGGTCATCGACCTGTTCGGGCGGCTACGGGGCGACCTCGACCCCCAGCGCCGGGCCGACCTGCTGGAGCGCTTCGAGCTCGACCCCACCAAGCGGGCCCGCACCTACTCGAAGGGCAACCGCCAGAAGGTGGCGCTGGTGGCGGCCCTCGCCTCCTCGGCCGAGTTGCTGGTGCTCGACGAGCCCACGTCGGGCCTCGACCCGCTCATGGAGGCGGAGTTCCAGGCCTGCATCCACGAGGTGAAAGCCGAGGGCCGGACGGTGCTGCTCTCGAGCCACATCCTCGCCGAGGTGGAAGCCTTGTGCGACCGGGTCAGCATCATCCGGGCCGGCCGTACCGTCCAGACCGGAACCCTGGCCGAGCTGCGCCACCTCACCCGCACGTCGATAACCGCCGAGACGACCCGGCCCGCGGGAGGCCTGGAGGCCCTCCCCGGTGTACACGACCTGGTGGCCGAGGACGGCCGAGTGCGTTTCGACGTCGACACCGACCACCTCAGCGGAGCCGTGGCCCGGCTGGTCGAGCTGGGGCTGCGCAGCCTCACCAGCCAGCCCCCCACTCTGGAGGAGCTGTTCCTGCGCCACTACGGCGACGAGCTGGCCGGTGAGGAGGCCGGCGAGGAGGCTGGCAGCCACCGGTGACCGAGTTCACCGCCACGGCCGTGCTCGTCCGCAGCATCCTGCGCCGCGACCGCGTACGGATCGGGGTGTGGGTCGCGGGAATCGTGGCCCTGGCCGTGTCCAGCGCCGCGGGGGTGGCGGGCATCTACCCCACCGACGAAGACCTGCAACGGGCGGCCGCCTTGGTGGAGGGCAACGCGGCCGCCATCGCCTTCAACGGGCCGCCCCAGGGCCTCGAGACCCTGGGCGGGCGAGTGGCTTTCGAGACGGGCTCGTTCACCCTGGTGATGGTCGGGCTCATGAGCCTGTTCATGCTGTCCCGTCATACCCGGGCCGAGGAAGAGAGCGGGCGGCTGGAGCTGGTGCGGGCTGCGGTCGTGGGGCGCCACGCCCCCATGGCGGCCGCGCTGATAGTGGTGGTGGGGATGAACGCGGTGGTGGGGGCGGCCTTGGCCGCCGGCTACGCCGCCATCGGGCTGGATGGGCCCGGCTCGCTCACCTTCGGGCTGTCGGTAGCGGCGGTAGGGACCGTGTTCGCCGGCATCACCGCGGTGGCCGCCCAGGTCACCGAGAACACCCGGGTGGCGTCGGGGCTGGCCGGGCTGGCGGTGGGCGTCTCCTACACAGTGCGGGCCGTGGGCGACGTGGGCGACGGGACGCTGTCGTGGCTGTCGCCGCTGGGATGGGGCCAGAAGATGCGGCCCTTCGCGGGCGACGTGTGGTGGCCGTTGGTGGTCCCTCTCGCCTTCTTCGCCGGTTGCCTGTGGCTGGCCGCCGTCCTCGCGTCCCGCCGTGACGTGGGCGCGGGGCTGGTGGCGCCCCGGCGGGGCCCGGCGGAGGCCAAGGCCGGCCTGGGCACACCGTTCGGCCTGGCCGTGCGGCTGCAGCGAGGTTCGCTGGTCGGGTGGGGATCGGGGGTGCTGGCCCTAGGGCTCGTCTACGGATCGGTGGCCAACGACGTCGAGGACTTCGTGGCCGACCTCGACGAGTCGGTTCGCGACATCATCGCCCGGGGCGGAGCCAGCATCGTCGACTCCTTCCTGGGCACGACGCTGCTGATCCTCGCCCTGATCGGCAGCGGCTTCGCGGTCGGCGCCGTTCAGCGGCTCCGCAGCGAGGAGACGGCCCTTCGGGCCGAGCCGGTGCTGGCTACGCCCGTGTCGCGCTGGCGGTGGGTCGCGAGCCACATGGCCGTGGCAGTAGGCGGGTCGGCGGTGGTGCTGGCGGCCGGGGGCCTGGGCCTGGGCCTGGCCTACGGAGTGGTGCTGGGCGATCTCGGCCAGGTGCCCCGGCGCATGGCCGACGCCCTCGGGTACCTGCCGGCGGTGGCGGTCATGGCGGGCGTCGCCCTGGCTCTGTTCGGGCTGCTCCCCCGAGCCGTGGTCGCGGTGTGGGGGTTCCTGGCCGCCTGCTTCGTGATCGGCTTCTTCGCCGAGTTGCTCGACCTGCCTGGCTGGTTGCGGGCGGTGTCGCCGTACGAGCACACGCCTCTGGCCCCCGCAGAAGGTATCCGGGCCCTGCCCCTGCTGGCGATGGCCGCCCTGGCGATCACGCTGGCGGCCGCTGGGGCCCGAGGCTTCCGCACCCGCGACGTCGGCTGACGAGCACCCACGAGCCGCCCCCCGTGCCGGGCTCGATGGATGGTCGCGGCACTACACGTGCACGATGCGGGCCTTCACGCCGCGGGCCCGTAGGAGCCCCTTGATGTCCTTGTCGTCACTGGTCAGGACGAGGGCACCGGGTGTTACCAGGGTTGCCACGTGCGCGTCCGCGAGGTCGGTGGAGGCGCTGTCTCCGAACAACTCGCCCACTCGCCGGGCCGCGACATCGCCCAGAGGGGCGACCTCGACCCCGGGAAGGACCCGCGCCAAGTTGGCCTGCCGGCGACCGTCGCGCCAGACCTGAGCGAGCGCCGCCGCGCTGGTACGGAGGGGCACGCCATCGCGCTGGAGCACACGCAGCATGGCCCCGACCCTGCGGTCACGCTTGTCGATCGCGATCAGCGCGCCCGCATCGAGCACGGCTGTCACGCCGCGCCGCGCCGTCGGGCTCCCTTCAGGGCGGCTGCCGCGGCGTTCAGCTCATCCTCGCTGAAGGGCCCCTGCTCGGCTTCCCAGTGATCCAGCGCGGCACCGAGGAGCTCGTTCCGCAAGCGCTGGGTGGCAGCCCCGCCAAGCCAGTTCGAGACGCTCGTGCCTTCCCGAGCGGCCGCGGCGCGCACGGCAGCTCCGACCTCGGGGGGCATCGTCACGGAGAAGCGATCGACCTGGGCCATGCACACGATCGTAATGCATACGACAGTGGGCACCGTTGGACGGGCGTTCGGCGCCACCCGTTGCGAGTACGGTCGACCCGTTACCCCAACCAGGCCAGGGAGAGCGCCTGTGAGGCCCCTGCGGTATTCGATCAACGTCACCCTCGACGGCTGCTGCGACCACCGGGTCTTCCGCCCCGACGAGGAACTGCATCGCCACTTCGCTGAAGGTCTGGCGCGAGCCGATGCGCTGCTCTTCGGTCGGGTGACCTACGAGATGATGGAAGTGGCATGGCGCCAGGGCCCGACGGGCACGTGGCCTGCATGGATGGACGACTGGATGGTCCCGTTCGCCCAGGCGATCGACGGCGCCAGGAAGTACGTCGTGTCGCGCACCCTGGACCACGTCGACTGGAACGCGGAGCTCGTGGGCGGAGACCTGGAGGAATCGGTCCGGCAGCTCAAGGGGGAGCCGGGCGAAGGCCTGCACGTAGGGGGCGTGACCCTCCCGCTGGCCTTGGCGGAACTTGGGTTGATCGACGAGTTCGAGCTCGTCGTTCACCCCATCGTGGCCGGCCACGGCCCGACATTGTTCGCCGGGCTGGGCAAACGGCTCGAGCTGGAGCTAGTGGAGCGCAAGGAGTTCCGGGCGGGCGCGGTCGCTCAGCGCTACCAACCCAGCCGAGCCACAGGCTGAGGTTCGACGGTCGCTGCCACGCCGGAGGATCGATGTCGTCGCCCGCCCGGGGACAACGGGGACCACGCTGGCAGTTGCTCCACCGGTGGACCTGACGGCTCCGGATCGCCGGCTAGCCCCTCAGCAGGAGGCGAACCGTCGCCTCTTCGTAACGGCGCTCGCGCCAGAACTTGAGTCCCGCCGCCGTCGGGAAGCCAGCGGTTCCGCTTACGATGGGCTCGCCTTCAGCGCTGATGACTTCGACATGGATCTTGACGAGGTCATCGCCCCGATACGTCGAGCACACTCGCACCTCTCCGAGTAGCAAGTCAGAAACGAAGTCGACAGCAAGACTCAACCAGGAGCGGTCGGGGACCGCGCCGTAGACGTCATTCCACGTAGGTGCGAAGTGCCAGTGGTAGCGCCAGCGATCTGCCTGGCTCATGTCGATGATGATCTCGCTGGCGCTGACGGAAGCCTCGACCGTGATGGCGTTCACCGGGTTTGTCAGGGCGAGGATGAGCTGATCGCTCCCTCGGAACCGCTCGACGCGAGCCGAAGTGCGCACATACTGCGAAACAGGGCGCGCCGAGGTGTGCGACCATGCGCCTGGCCTCGTCCAGGAAAGCCTCCTGGCCACTGGACAGCTGGGTGGTCGGCGGAAGACCGGCGAAGGTCTCGGGCATCGCTGAAGGCTACGGCGGGAGCCGGGCCATCAGTGCATCCGGGCCCGCCGATCGAGCCGTCGGTTCAGCCGAGCAGGCGACGCGTGCTTTCATCGTCCCGCACCGCGAACGGCGCTCCCTGCGCGCCTCCGTTGAGCCGGTAGCGACGAGCAACACGCCAGGGATGACGGGGGGGCGCGGCGGTGGAGAGACCCAGCGCCCGCTGGAGGGCGTCATGTCGGGCCGCCGTTGAGGGGGAGCTCCTACCCGTCTGGGCCCCGCTTGTAGTCATCGCCGGCGGGCGCGGAGCACCACGTCGTCCACGTGGTGAGACGCGGAGGCGGCGCCGGATGGACGAGGCCGCTTCTCGTGGACCTCGACGTCCCAGTCCGGGGAAGGGTTGAGCACCGCCAAGAAGTCCTCGACGCGCACGAAAGCGTCGGGATCGAACGCCCGGCTGTGGGTGGCCGTGTCGATCGGGGCCCGCATCGGCTCGAGGTCGTGGCTGACCACGAGCAGCGTCCCACCCGGGCACACGGCACCCGCCAGGTTGTGGACAGCCCGATAGTCGGGGGTGCGCGGGATCGAGGCGTACTGGGCCGACACGAGGTCGAAGGCGCCCGCCTCGAACGCCCCCGGCGAGTTCGCGTCCGCCGGGCGGAACTCGACCCGCAGGCCGCGGCGGTCCGCCTCGGCGGCGGCACGGTCGAGCGCTCGCCGGGAGATGTCGCTGGCGGTCACTCTCCAGCCCTGCTCGGCCAGCCATATGGCGTCGGCTCCCTCGCCGGCGCCCACGTCGAGGGCGCGACCTGGCACGAGCGTGCGAGCCTGCCCGACGAGCGTGCCGTTGGCGTTGCCGCTCCACAGTTGGTCGCCGCCGTAGCGGTGTTCCCAGTCGGCCTCGTTGGCACCCGGGCGGGCGGCCGCCCGTACGTCCTCGTCGGCCAGGCTGAAGCTGACCACGGCGCCCACCCGACTGCCCGCGGCGGCGGCGTGCAGCACCTGCTGGCTGGGATCGGTCAGGTTGCCGGCGGCGTACAGCCCGGGGACGGCGGTCGCCCCGGTGTCGTCGACCTCCAAGGCCTCACCCATCCCGCTCGGGTGAGGGCTGGGTCGTACCCCGAGCGGCAGGAAGGGCCCGACGTTGGCCCTGAACCGGGGGGTGACCACCACTACGTCGGCCTCGATGGCCCCGCCGCCGGCCAGCTCGACGCCCGCGACGTGCCCGTCGTCACCGGTCACGACGGCCTGCACCTGCCCGGTGACAACCTCCACCCCCGAGCCCCGTAGCCGGTCGATCTCTGGGCTGGTAGCCGCCTCTTCGTCGGTCACCACGAGGGTGAGCCGGTCGCTGAGCTGGCGGAACAGCACGGCGACGTGAAGGCCCCGCTCGTGGGTGACGATCTGGACGATGCGCCGGTCACGGGCCTCGAACCCGTGGCAGAACGGGCAGTGGATGATGTCGCCGCCCCAGTGGCGGGCCAGGCCCTCGACGTCGGGCAGTTCGTCGACCAAGCCGGTGGCCGCCACCACCCGGCGAGCGACGAGGGTGTGGCCACCGGCCAGCTCGACCCCGAAGCAGTCGTCGTCCACCCGGGTGACGCGCTCCGCTCGGCCGTCGAGCACCTCCACCCCGTAGCTGCGCACCTCCTCCCGCCCCAACCTGGTCAGCTCGGTGGGTGCGAGGCCCTCGTGGCCGAGGTAGCCGTGCATGTGGGCCGCCGGGGCATTACGAGGCTGACCGGCGTCGACCACGATCACCGACCGGCGCTGGCGCCCGAGCTGGAGGGCGGCCGCCAGCCCGGCCGCCGAGCCCCCGACGACAGCAACGTCGCAGTGCCGCACGACGGTGCGGCCGGTGTGTTCGCTCATCGTCGCCACAGTAGCGACTTCCCACACGATACGCATGCTAGCTTGCGGTATTCGCAAGCCGCCCGAGGGGGGACGATGGCCGAGCCGAACGATATCGAGCAGGTGGTACGCACCCGGCTGCGCAGCTTGCGCCACAGCCTCGGCCTCTCCCTCGACGACGTCGCGGCCAGGTCGAACCTCAGCCCGTCAACCATCAGCCGTGTCGAGACCGGCAAGCGGACCATCAGCCTCGACGTGCTGCTCCCCCTTGCGGCCGCCCTCCAGGTGGGCCTCGACTCCCTGCTCGACGTGAGCAGTGACGACGACGTGGTCATCCGCCCGACCCCGACCACGTCGGGGCACCGGACGACCTGGGTGCTCAGCCGCCCCACCGGCAGCACGATCGCCGTCAAGATGCGGCTGCGGCCCACCCGCCGGCCGCCCGAGCCGCGGGTGCACCCCGGCCACGACTGGTTCTTCGTCCTCGACGGGCGGGTGCGCCTGTTGCTGGGCGAACGCGCCATCACCGTCGAGTCGGGCGAGGCCGCCGAGTTCGCCACCATGACGCCCCACGCCCTCACCGCCGTCGACGGGCCCGCCGAGGTCCTCATGATCTTCGACCGCGACGGCCAGAGAACTCACGTCCACCGCGATCCCGGCGGCTAGCGACCACCTGCCGCCCGTCGGTAGCCACGGGGGGCGGCCGGGAGTCGTCGCACGGCTTGGCGCCACAATGGCGGTAGTAGCGCCGCGTCGGCGCCATCGCCGGTGGGCTGCCAGCCTTGACTCACACGGGCGCGATGACCACCTGCGGCTCGTCGGCCGCGAGCACACCGAGGTCACCAGCATCCCCGGTCAGGATCACGGCGCCCCCTGCTTCGGTCGCGGTGGCGACCACGACGGCATCGACGGTCGCCGTCGACCCGGTACCCCCGAGGAGCCGCCCCGCTGTCCGCCCGACGGGCTCGTCCGTAGCGTCGATCTCACCGACGGCCTTGAGCACCCGGTTGACGGGCGCGTCGGCTGGCCCACCTCGGACGGTCTCGGCCACCACCACCGCAGGGACCGACACCTCCGCACCGGCCTCGAGCGCAGCCGTCAGCGCGGCCCGGGCGCGCACATCGGCCCGGGACAGGCCGATGACGGCGCCGGCGTCGAGGATCAGGCGCTGCGGCGGCGCTTGGCGTCGGGCCCTCGCCACAGCCGGCGCGCCTCCTCCATCACCTCGTCCGGGACCGGACCTGACTCCGCCTCCATCGCTGCGACCAGCTCGGCGAGCCGGTCCCGCTGGAGCTGGCGGCGCAGCGCCTCGTTCACGTACGACGACAGCTCACGGCGCCCCGCTCGGGCGCGGGCCTCGGCCAGCACGTCCTCGTCGATGCTCAGCGACACCTTCGACACCGCCACGACAGCTATCGTACTCTAAGTAGGAAGACAGAGCCGGTTGCCTTCCCCGGCCCGCTGGACACCTGGGAGGCCTCCCGTCTGCAGAGCCGCGTCCGGCGCCGCTGTGCCGTCACCGAGGAGGCCCGGTGGCACACGTCCAGGACCTGTGGGAGAAGACCGTCGCCGGCCGGCGGGTCCGCACCGGCCGGTACGGCAAGGGGAACCGCTGGCAGGCCCGCTACCTCGACCCCAACGGCCACGAGCGCGCACCTTCGCCCGCGAGCAGGATGCCGAACGCTTCGTCGTCACCGTCCGAGCCGACGTGCTGCGGGGCGCCTACGTCGATCCAGCCGCCGGCAGGGTCACCTTCGCCGAGTCCGCCGAGCGCTGGCTCGCCGCCCAGACCTTCGACGAGAGCTCTCGGGAGGCCACCGAGCTACGGCTCCGCCTCCACGCCAGCCGCCACTTCGGCCACCGCGAGCTGCGCAGCATCAAGCCGTCGGTCATCCAGGCGTGGCTGCGCAAGCTGCAACAGGACCTCGCCCCCAGCTACATGGCTCGCAAGGCCGTGGACCGGCTGCTGGCCGGGCAACGCCCCGAACATGTCACTGCCCCCGCGTACGATGACCTTGCAAGTCGGCGACCTCGATGAGGTTCCAGCACTCCCGCCGCGGGATCCACGCCGATCGACCAGCACGACGAGTGGAGCGAGAGGGAGCACCCATGGGAGACCGCAGCGCCATCGAGTGGACCGAGGCCACGTGGAACCCGACCACCGGCTGCGACAAGACCTCGCCGGGCTGCGATAACTGCTACGCCCTCACTCTGTCGAAGCGCCTGAAGGCGATGGGCCAGGCGAAGTACCAGAACGATGGTGACCCCCGCACGAGCGGACCGGGCTTCGGTCTCACGCTCCACCCCGACACGCTCGAGATCCCCCGGTCGTGGATTTCACCCCGGGTCATCTTCGTGAACTCGATGAGCGACCTGTTCCACCAAGACGTTCCCGAGACCTACATCCGGCAGGTCTTCGAGGTCATCGCCGACACGCCGCAGCACCAGTACCAGGTGCTCACGAAGCGCTCGAAGCGGCTCGCCAGCCTCGGACCGAAGCTCGACTGGCCCCCGAACCTCTGGATGGGTGTCAGTGTCGAGAGCAGCAGGTACCGCTTCCGGCTCGACCACCTCCGACATGTCGACGCGGCTATCCGGTTCGTCAGCGCAGAGCCGCTCCTCGGCCCGCTCGAGAAACTCGACCTCGACGGCATCCACTGGCTCATCGCCGGCGGTGAGAGCGGCCCCCAGGCCCGCCCGATGGAGGAAGGATGGGTCCTCGACCTCCGCGACCAGTGCGCCGCCGCTGGGGTGCCGTTCTTCTTCAAGCAGTGGGGTGGACCTACGCCGAAAGCTGGTGGCCGCACGCTCGCCGGTCACACCTACGACGAGATGCCGGCGCTCATCGGAGCCTGACGATGGCCCGGTACTGGGGCTTCTGGACCCGCGGGAAGCTCGACCTGCTGCGCCGCTACCTCGACGCCTTCACGACGGCATCGAAGGGTCAGCCCGAGATCCTGTATCTCGACCTGTTCGGGGGTCAGCCACAGAACCGGGAGCGGCTGACCGAAGCCGACCTGGATGGCTCAGCGCGCATCGCGCTGGCGACGACCGACTCACCGTTCAGTCGTTTGCGCTTCTTCGAACTCGAGCCGTTTGCCTCGCGCCTTCGTTCTTCCCTGGCGGCCGACTTCGGCGACCGCGATTTCGAGGTGGTGCCAGGCGACTGCAACGTGACCATCGGGGCGGCGCTCGCCTCGCTGTCGTCGGTCAACTGGGCACCAACGTTCGCCTTCGTCGATCCGAACGGCCCCGATGTCCATTGGTCAACGCTCGAGGCGATCTCGAAGTTCAAGAAGCCGACGCTCACGAAACCTGAGATCTGGCTGCTCCTGGCAGCGGGGATGTTCATCCGCACGCTGCGCACCGACGGCACGGTCCGCGATGTCGACGCCGAGAAGCTCGACCGCATGTACGGGACCGGCCAGTGGCGAGCCATCTACGAGGCTCGAGTCACAGGAATGCTCGATCCGAGCGACGCTCGCGAGGAGTACGTCAACCTGATGCGATGGCGGCTCCAGCACATCCTCGGCTACCGCCGCACTCACCCGCTCGAGATCTTCAACGAGCGCGGGCATTCCATCTACCACATGATCTTCGCAACCGATCACCCGGCTGGTGACCGGATCATGACCGATCTGTACAACGCGGCAGCCGACGAGTTCCCACGGATGCGGCAGGAGGCTCGACATCGCCGGGAGCGGCTGGCCGAGCAGGAGGCCGGCGTGCAGAGTCTGTTCGGCGAGAAGTTCGAGGTGGCCGCCGCGCGACCACGAGGGCCGCGGGAGCGTCTCTACATCCACTCCGAACCGTGGCTGCCCTACGGCTCCACTGATCCCGAATAGCGGGCGGCTACCGCTCAAGGACGCGGCGGATCGCTGCTCTGTTGGCGCAGGGCCTCAGCTCGGAGGGCGGCTGGCCAGGCGTCGATGAAGGGCCGCATCGCTGGCTCCCACCACCCCGTGTCCTCGACGAAGGACACGGCTACGGCGTTCTCCACGAGCTCATCGCCCTCACGAAGGGCTCGGTCGAGAAGGTCCAGTAGACGGCGGAGGAGGTCGCCGTCGCCTCGTTGGAACGCGTCCACCGCCACCCTCCGAACGTCCGCGACCAACAGATGCAGCAGGAGTTCGCCTGACTGATCCCTCAGGTGCACGTCGATGAGATCTCGGATCTCGGGTGCCTCGTCAACGAGCGACCGAACGAAGTCAGCCTCGGTCATCACAGGCGACCCCATGGCCGCCCGGGCGCCCATGGGGGTATCTCTCGCCGTCGGCTGGTAACCCCTTGCGTGCCCATGAGTCGCCGTCCACATCGGTCGAGAACCGACGTTGACCGCCGCTCTCACGGAACATAGACGGACCGAGCAGGCCGCTGACCCACGTTTCCCCAGGTCAGCGGGCCGTCCGATCAGATGTCGTAGTAGAGGTGGAACTCGTAGGGGTGGGGGCGGAGGCGGAGGGCGTCGATCTCGTGGGCCCGCTTGTAGGCGATGTGGGTGTCGATGATGTCGTCGGTGAAGACGTCGCCGGCCCGCAGGAAGTCGCTGTCGGCTTCGAGGGCCTCGAGGGCGGCGTCGAGCGAGCCGGGGACCTGGGGCACGAGGGCCAGCTCCTCGGGGGGGAGGTCGTAGAGGTCCTTGTCGACCGGGTCGGGGGGCTCGGTGCGGTTCTGCACGCCGTCGATGCCGGCCATGAGCATGGCCGCGAAGGCCAGGTAGGCGTTGGAGGAGGCGTCGGGGCAGCGGAACTCCACTCGCTTGGCCTTGGGGCTCTTCTGGGCCAGGGGGATGCGGCACGAGGCCGAGCGGTTGCGCTGGCTGTAGACGAGGTTCACCGGGGCCTCGTAGCCGGGCACGAGCCGCTTGTAGGAGTTGGTGGTCGGGTTGGAGAAGGCCAAGATGGCCGGGGCGTGGGCCAGCAGCCCCCCGATGTACCACCGGCCGATGTCGCTCAGCCCGGCGTAGCCCGTCTCTGAGTAGAACAGCGGCGAGTCGCCCTTCCACAGCGACTGGTGGGTGTGCATGCCCGAGCCGTTGTCCTCGAACAGGGGCTTGGGCATGAACGTGACCGACTTGCCGAAGGCCTTGGCCACGTTCTTCACCACGTACTTGAACGTGACCAGCTTGTCGCCCATGTTGAGCAGGGTGTCGAAGCGCATGCCGATCTCGCCCTGGCCGCCGGAGGCGACCTCGTGGTGGTGCAGCTCGACGGGGATGCCGAGGGAGATCAGGGTGGCGGCGATCTCCGAGCGCAGGTCCTGGTAGTGGTCCATGGGCGGCACCGGGAAGTAGCCCTCTTTGGTGCGGGGCTTGTAGCCCAGGTTGGGGCCCTCGTCCCGCCCGGTGTTCCACGTGCCCTCGATCGAGTCGACGAGGTGCATCGAGGCGTTGCCCTTGTAGAAGAACTGCACGTTGTCGAAGATGAAGAACTCGGGCTCGGGCCCGAAGTAGGCCCGGTCGCCGATACCCGTGGAGCCCAGGTAGGCCTCGGCCTTCTTAGCCACGTAGCGGGGGTCGCGGGTGTAGGGCTCGCCCGTCACCGGGTCGTGGACGAAGCAGTGCACGTTGAGGGTCTTGCGGGCCCGGAACGGGTCGACGTAGGCCGTGTTGGGGTCGGGGATCAGGATCATGTCCGACTCCTGGATCTCCTGGAACCCCCGGATCGAGGACCCGTCGAAGCCGTGGCCGTCACTGAAGACGTCCTCGGACACCTGGCTGGCGGGCACGCTCACGTGCTGCACCAGGCCGGGCAGGTCGCAGAAGCGGTAGTCGACGAACTCGACGCCCTCGTCGGCGATCAGCTTCAGGACATCAGCCGGGCTGCGTTCCTGCACACTCTCCCCCTCTGGGTATGGCTCTGCGGGTACGGCGGGACGCCGTTCAGGGTGGCCCGAGCCGGTTTCCCGTTCGTTGCACCTTTGTGAACGGCGTGTGAACTGGCCAGGGCCCGCCTGGACGGCTGCGAAGATAGCCGCAGGGCGCGACCGGCGCGCCCGGCCGGAGGTGGCATGGAACGCCAGCAGGACTACGTGCTGCGATCGGTGGAGGAGCGGGGGATCCGCTTCGTCCGCCTGTGGTTCACCGACGTGCTGGGCCAGATCAAGTCGATCAACATCGTGCCCGGCGAGCTGGAGACGGCCTTCGAGGAGGGCCTGGGCTTCGACGGCTCGGCCATCGACGGGTTCAGCCGCATCCAGGAGTCGGACATGCTGCTCATGCCCGACCCCAACACGTTCGAGCTGCTCCCCTGGCGGGGCGAGGACGCCCCCGTGGCCCGCATGTTCTGCGACGTGACCAACCTCGACGGCTCGCCTTTCGAGGGGGACCCCCGCCACGTGCTGCGGCGCAACGTGTTGCGGGCGCGCGACAAGGGGTTCTCGTTCTACGTCGGGCCCGACATGGAGTTCTTCTACTTCCGGTCGGCCAACGGCTCGCCCACGCCCGTGCCCATCGACTCAGGCTCCTACTTCGACCTGACCACGACCGACGTGGCCACCGACCTGCGCAAGCGCACGATCCTGGCCCTGGAGGCCATGGGCATCCCCGTGCGCTACAGCCACCACGAGGACGCCCCCGGCCAGCACGAGATCGACCTGCGCTACACCGACGCCCTGACGATGGCCGACAACATCATGACCTTCAAGCTGGTCGTCAAGGAGGTGGCCCTCGAGCGGGGTGTCTATGCCACCTTCATGCCTAAGCCCCTGGCCGGGGTCCAGGGTTCGGGCATGCACACCCACGTCTCGCTCTTCGAGGGCGACCGCAACGCCTTCTACGACGCCGACGACGAGCACCACCTGTCGCCCGTGGCCAAGGGCTTCATCGCCGGCCTGCTGCGCCACGCCAAGGAGATCACCGCCATAACCAACCAGTGGGTGAACTCCTACAAGCGGCTGGTGGTCGGCTTCGAGGCGCCCGTCTACGTGGCCTGGGCCCGCAACAACCGGTCGGCCCTGGTGAGGGTGCCCGGGGCCAAGAAAGGCAAGGAGTCCTCGACCCGGGTCGAGTTCCGCTCCCCCGACCCGGCCTGCAACCCCTACCTGGCCTTCGCCGCCATCTTGGGCGCCGGCCTGCGGGGCATCGAGAAGGGCTACGAGCTACCCGACGAGCTGACTGCCAACCTCTACGAGATGACGCCCGAGGAGCGCATGGCCGAGGGTGTCGAAGCCCTGCCGGGCTCCCTCGACGAGGCCATCGCCGCTATGGAGCACTCCGAGATGCTGGCCGACACCCTGGGCGAGCACGTCTTCGAGTGGGTCATCCGCAACAAGCGGGCGGAGTGGGACTCCTACCGCAGCCAGGTCACGCCGTTCGAGATCGAACGCTACCTGCCAATCCTGTGAGACCGGCCTGATGGAACCGCTACTCGTCTTCCCCGAGCCCGCCCCGCCGGCCCTGGTGCATAGCCTCGACGTGGGGGGCTACCCGTGGGTGGCCGTGGGCCGCCCCGACGCCGTGGAGGACCTCCAGCCCGACGACGGCTGGTCGGGGGCCGTCGTGTGCGCCGATGCCGACGCCGACGGGGCCTTCGCCCTGTGCCGGGCCCTGCGCAAGCGCGACCTGCCCCTGGAGCCGCTCCTACTGGTGGTCGACGGCACCCAGCTCGACGACCTCGAGCTGCGCGAGGACCTGTTCGACGACTTCGTGGTCACGCCCTTCCGGTCCCGGGAACTGGAGGCCCGCCTCAAGCACATGTTCTGGAGGACGGGCACCGGCACCCGGCCCGAGCTCATCGAGTACGGCCCCCTGGTCCTCAACCTCGAGACCTATCAGGCCATGATCAGCGGCCGGCCCCTGGACCTGACCTACATGGAGTACGAGCTGCTGCGGTTCCTGGCCACCCACCCAGGCAAGGTGTTCACCCGGGAGGTGCTGCTCTCACGGGTGTGGGGCTACGAGTACTACGGGGGGGCCCGCACCGTCGACGTCCACGTCCGGCGCCTGCGGGCCAAGCTGGGCGAGGAGCACGCCAGCCTGATCCAGACCGTCCGCTCGGTCGGCTACCGCTTCGGCCAGAGCCGCTGGGGCGTCTAGGCGGCAAGTGTAGACGAGCTGCTAATTACGGCCAGGCTAGCACTTAACTGCTAACTTGGCAGGAACTAGCAGGTATCTAGCCGTCGAGGTACACCTCATGAAGCTTCCCGAGACGCCACCCGACGGGGGCGAGATCCTCGCTGGGCTCGATCGGGAGGAGCCGGAGACGGTCGCCCGCCTTTTCGGGGGGACGCCCACCGATACGGCGGGCAAGTACCGGCACTGGGACACGATGCGCCGCCTGGCTCCCCCGGAGGGGCTGACCACCCGCGAGTGGTGGCTGCAGACCAAGTTCGTCCGCCTGGCCATGCGGAAACCCCTGCCGCTGGCCGACAAGGCCGGCCAACCCTTCTGGTACGCCATGGTCGACCCGGTGCTCGACTACCTCCATAGGGTCGACCAGCGGGCGGCCGGTGAGGTGAAGGTGTCCGCCGTGGTCACGAACCCCGCCACCCGTGACCGGTACGTGGTGCGGTCGCTAATCGAGGAGGCCATCACCTCGAGCCAGCTCGAAGGGGCGGTCACGACCCGGGCGGTGGCGGCGGACATGCTGCGGTCGGGCCGACGGCCTCGTGACCGCAGCGAGCGGATGATCGCCAACAACTTCCAGGCGGTCCAGTTCGTGCGTGACCACCGGGACGAGCCGATGACCCCCGAACTACTGTGCCGCCTTCAGGCCATCGTCACCGAGGACACCCTCGACGAGGCCGGGACCTCAGGTCGTTTCCAGGCTCCCGGCGACGTGCGGGTACGGGTCTTAGACCAAGACGGGCAGCTCTTGCACAGCCCTCCGCCCGCCGAGGAGCTGCCCGAGCGCATGGACGCCCTGTGCCGGTTCGCCAACGGGGAGACGGGGGCCGGTTTCATGCACCCGGTCGTGCGAGCGGTGGTGCTTCACTTCTGGCTGGCGTACGACCATCCGTTCGCCGACGGGAACGGGCGAGCGGCCCGTGCCCTGTTCTACTGGTCGATGCTGCACCAGGGTTACTGGTTGGCCGAGTTCCTTTCGATCTCGCGCCTGCTCAAGCAGGCTCCCAGCCGCTATGCCCGGTCGTTCCTCTACACCGAGACCGACGACAACGACCTCACCTACTTCCTGCTCTACCAGTTGGGCGTGCTCAGCCGGGCGATCGACGAGTTCTTCGCCTATCTGGCCCGCAAGGCCGAGGAGGTCCGAACCGTCGAGGCCCTACTTCGGTCGTCCCCGGCGGGCTCGGCCGCACCCGCGTTCAACCACCGCCAACTGGCATTGCTGAGCCATGCGCTGCGCGCCCCCGGCCACGAGTACACGTTCGCGTCCCACGCCCGGAGCCACAACGTGGCCCGCCAGTCGGCCCGCACCGACCTTCTCGGGCTGGAGTCCGCCGGGCTACTGACCCGCCGCAAGACAGGCCGGGCGTTCTCGTTCCACGCGGCCGCTGACCTGGCCGATCAATTCCGTCAACTCGGCCAGCGGGCTCGGTAGGCGGGCGTCAGCCAGCTGACCAGGCCCAGGCTTCGATCTCGAACCGGGCGCCCAGGGGCAGGCCGGCCACGGCCACCGTCGAGCGGGCCGGGCGGTGGTCGCCGAAGAACTCCGCGTAGAGCTCGTTCATCGTCGCGAAGTCGGACATGTCGGTCAGAAAGACCGTGGTCTTGACGACGTCGCCGATGGAGCTGCCGGCCCCCTCGAGCACAGCGCGCAGGTTGGCCAGCGCCTGGCCCACCTCAGCGGGCAAGCCTCCGGCCACGAGGGCGCCTGACGAGATGCCGATCTGGCCGGACGTGACCAGCCACTCGCCGGCGCGGACGACCGGCGAGTAGGGGCCGACCGGCTTGCTCAGGGCCGGGGCCTAGGAGAACGAGGAGCCACAGCCGCAGGTGCGGGTGGCGTTGGGGTTGTTGATGGCGAACCCGGCGCCCTGCAGGCCGTCCTTGTAGTCGAGCGAGGCGCCCTTGAGGTAAGGGGCGCTCGAGGCGTCGACCACCACGCGCACGCCACCGGAGTCGGTGAGGCGGTCGTCGGGGGCGAACTCGCTGTCGAAGAACATCTCGTAGCTGAAGCCCGAGCAACCCCCGGGCCGGACGGCCACGCGCAGCGCCAGCTCGTCGTTGCCCTCGGCCTTGATGAGGTCTCGGACCTTGGCCGCGGCCGAATCGCTCAGGTTGAGGATCGGCTGCTGCTGCGTGACGGTGATCGGCTCGCTCAGGCTCATGATTGGAAGTCCTCCTCGAACATTCTCGTCTCTCAGCTTACCGGACGGACAGCTCCACTTGGCACGGGTCCCGGTCGGCAAGCGTCCCAAACCTCTCAACGCTGGCGCCGCCCAGTTCTTCCACGAACCCCTCGATCAGTCCCCGGTGGAGGTTGCAGACCAGCTCGGGATGGGCCTCGGCCAGCTCCCGGTAGGGGCAGTGAGTGAAAGCGATGGTGGTCAGGCCGTCACCGGTGGCTACCGCCGGGTCGAACCCCAGGTCGGCCAGGGCGGTGGTCAGGGCCTCGATGCATCCGGGGCGGGCCCCGGGGCGGGACATCTCGCCGGCCGTCGCCGCCGAACGGTCGGCGGCCAGGGCGTGGCCCTGGTTACTGGCCGCGGCCGCGGCGTCGACGGCACCCAGGCCGGCCTGCACCGCCACCCCGGCCAGAAGCTTGGCCAGCAGTGGGTAGGCAGGCGGCTCGAACCCCAGCGATGGGGCGTCGGCGGCCAGGAAGTAACGGTGCTGGGGCCGGCCGACGCTGCCCCGGTTGTCGACCTCGACGTCGAGCAGGCCGACCTCGCGCATCCGTTCCAGGTGGGGCCGAACGGTGTTGGGGTGCAGGCCAAGGGTGTCGGCGATGTCAGACGTGGACCGGGGGGCCTGGGCCCGGGCCAGCTCCAGGTAGATGGCATAGCGGGTGTTGTCGCCCAGGGCCTTGAGAACGGCCAGCCGGACACTCCCGGAACCGTCGGTGCCCTCGGAGCCGAAGGCGGCAGGGGCATCGGAGCCGGTCACATCTGCCACGTCTCGCATATTACCGGTCGACCCCGGTAAAATCCATGCGTGACCGCAACCGCCCTGCCGACTGAGGCCGACGTGCTCGGGACCCTGCAGGGCGTGATCGACCCCGAGCTGGGGGCCGACATCGTCACGCTCGGCATGGTCCAAGAAACCGACATCACGCCGACCGACGGCGGGGGCGCCCACGTCCGGGTCACCGTCGCCCTCACGATCGCCGGTTGCCCGCTGCGGGCCCAGATCCGCCAGGACGTGGAGTCCAAGCTCCGGCTCCTGCCCGGGGTGGGCACGGTGAAGGTCTCGTTCGGGGAGATGACCCAGGCCCAGCGCACCGAGGTGATGCAGCGGGCCCGCAAGAAGGCGTCGGACAACGCCCCGCCCACCGAAGTGCCCCTCACTGCCCGGGTGGTGGCCGTGGCCAGCGGCAAGGGGGGCGTGGGCAAGTCGAGCGTCACCGTCAATTTGGCCTCGGCGCTGGCTGCCCAGGGCTTCACCGTCGGGGTCCTCGACGCCGACATCTGGGGCTTCAGCGTCCCCCGGATGCTCGGGGCCAAGGGCCGGCTGGGGGCCGACGACGACCGCCGGCTCATACGCCCGCACCGGGTGGACGTGGGCGAGGGGCGCCTCGAGGTGGTGAGCATGGGCCTGCTCGTCGACGACGAGGACATGGCCATCATGTGGCGGGGCCTCATGCTGGCCAAGGCCCTCGAGGAGTTCCTCCAGAAGGTGGCCTGGGGGCCGCTCGACTACCTGCTGCTCGACATGCCCCCGGGCACGGGGGACATCCAGATGGCCCTGGGCCGCCTGCTCCCCCAGGCCCAGATGCTCATCGTCACGACTCCGGCGGTGGCCGCCCAGAAGGTGGCCGTCCGGGTGGCCGACATGGCCCGCCGCTCCTACCTGACCGTGCTCGGGGTGGTCGAGAACATGAGCGCCTTCACGTGCGACCACGGCCAGAGCTACGCCCTGTTCGGGACGGGCGGGGGGGCCACCCTGGCCGCCGACCTCGGCGTGCCCCTCGTCGGCCAAGTGCCGCTCGAACCAGCCGTCAGTGCGGCCAACGACGCCGGCACACCGCTGTCGGTGGCCGCCCCCACCAGCCCGGCGGGCACGGCCTTTGCGGCCATCGCCAGGGCCATCGCGGACGAGCTGCTGCCTCCCGTCGACATGGCCGGGTGCACAGCCCGCCTGCTCTCGGCAGTCGAAGCCGCCCTCGGGCCCGCCCGCCCCTGAGCCGACCGACCGGTCGGTTCAGCCCACTCCGGCGGGCCGGGCCTGGTCCCCGGGGGGCCGGGGCTGGTCGCCCGTGACCAGGGCGGATGCCACCTCGGGCGCGACCAGCAGGCCGAGCCCGCCGGTGACGGCCCGCAGGGCCGGGGCCAGGTCAGCAAGGGCGGAGGACTTCAGCAGGTAGCCGCTGGCCCCGGCCTCCAGGGCGTCGCGCACGTCGTCGCCGTCGTCGCTCACGGTCAGCATCACGACCCGGCTGGCCGGGCTGGCGCGGTGCATCTCGGCCGCCGCCTCGATCCCGTCCATCACCGGGAGCCGTAGGTCGAGCAACACCACGTCGGGGGAGAGCGCCCGGGCCGCCTCGATGGCCTCCCGGCCGTCGCCCGCTTCGCCGACAACGGCGATGTCGCCCTCGCCGGCCAGCGCGCTGCGGACCGCGGTGCGAAAGGTGGCGTCGTCGTCTGCCAGCAGGACCCCGATGGCGCCTTCCACGACGTCACCGATCTCAGTACCGCGCTGGAGCGTTCATCCGGTCCGATCGTAAACCGGTGACCGGCTTCCAGGAAGGGCGGAAGGCGAGTAATCGCCTCCTAGAGCAAGAAAGGCCCGACGGAGCCACGCGGGTATGGCTCCATCGGGCCACGTCCCTCGTTCCTGGGAGCCAATTCACAGAATGGCCCGTGCATTCTCGGTTGAGTGGACTTACCGTTCCTGTCAGATGACGACGGTTGAGGGATGAGGAGCTTGCACAGCGAGCACCTGCTGCGGAAATGGAGCCGATTCCAGTCATGCGATCGAAGAAGTTGATGGTGGGCATAGCCACGCTGGTGGTCCTCCTGGCGATAGGCGGCTCAGTAGCGCTGAGCAGCCTGGGAGGTTCGGATGGCGGCCGCCCCCCGGCGACGGCCACCGAAGGCGGACCGCCGACCACCGAGGCGGAGCCCCTACCACCAGAGCTGGCCGCGATCCTGGCCTCGTTGACCACCCAGATCGGGCAGTCCACGACTGACAATGGCCAACTGAGGGTCCCAACTCAGGAAGAGATAGAGGCTCTCCTGAGGGCCCACCTGTCCGACTTAGGCGTCCCTTCGGCCGCCCCACCCTCCTAGCAACAAACCAAAGCAATACAAAGCAAAGGAGAATACGGATGCGCAAGACAATTGCAGTCGGCCTCACGGCTCTCTCTGCGGCGGCCATGTCCGTCGGGATCGGGGCCCCGGCTCACGCGGTGGCTGTGGTCCCCGCGGTGTGTACGGCACTGCCCGCCCTGCTGGGCACGGCCAACGCCAACGTCGGGGTAACGGGCACCGCCCTCAACAACGCCAACAACGCCCAGAACACGGCCGAGTCGGAGATGAACACGGCCATCACCGAGTGGGTGGTGGCGGTCTCGGACCTGCTCAAGACCATCGACCTGGCCGGCGACGTCGGGGCCGCCCAGGCCATCGTCGACAACAAGGCCGTCATCCTGGCCAACAAGGTCGTGGCCTGGGGGAACGCCAAGGTCGCCCGCTTCGGGGCCAAGCACACCCACGAGGCGGCCGAGATGAGCCTGTCGATCCTGAGCCAGCTCCAGAGCAACCTCTGCCCGTAGGGGCCTGAGGTTGGCGGCCCCGGGGGGGACCGCATCCCAACAGGGCACCCCGCTCCGGCGGGGTGCCCTGTTGCATTTCAGGGCCGGTACACTGGGGCTCCACCCCCAGTGGCGAGGCGGCCGGTTTGCAGCCAGAAGACCACAAGATCACAGTGGCTATCGCCGACGACGAGAGCCGGGTGCGGCGGGTCGTGGCCGCGCTGCTGGCCGAGGAAGCCGACATCGAGGTCGTGGGCGAGGCCGAAGACGGCCGCCAGGCCCTCGAGGTCGTCCAAGAGAGGGTCCCCGACCTCGTCTTGCTCGACATCCGCATGCCTGTGGTCGACGGCCTCGAGGCGGCCCGTCGCATCCACCACGAGGTGCCCAACACCAAGGTGGTGATGCTCACGGCCAGCGACGACGACAACGACGTCTTCGAGGCCCTCAAGGCGGGAGCGAGCGGCTACCTCGTCAAAGACAGGCTGCTCGACGACCTGCCGGGAGCCGTGCGGGTGGTGGCCCGGGGCCTCGGGCTGCTCCTGTCCCCGGTCATCGCCGGCAAGCTCATCAGCGAGTTCCGCCACGGCGGCCGTCCGGCCAATACGTCGGCCTCGCTCACCGACCGCGAGCTGGAGGTGCTCCGCCTGGTGAGCCTGGGGTACGCCAACCACGAGATCGCCGATGCCCTCTGCCTGTCCAGCCACACGGTCAAGCGCCATGTGGCCAACATCTTGGCCAAGCTGCACCAGCGTTCGCGCCTCGACGCGGTGATGCACGCCATCCGCGAGGGCGTGCTCAGCGAGGCGCAGTGAGCAGGCGCCTCACAACCGGCCGACCCGCAACGTCACCCGGCTGAGCAGGGCCGCCCGGATCACCGCCCGCACCGGCGGGAAGAGCAGCAACAGGCCCACCGTGTCGGTGAAGAACCCTGGGGTCAGCAGTAGGGCCCCGGCGAACAGGATCATCACCCCGTCGGCCATCTCCTTGCCGGGGACCTGACCGCCGCGGACCTGTTCGTTGAAGCGCCGCCACACACCGGTCCCTTCGCGCCTCACCAGCCAGGCACCCACGAAGCTGACGAGCAGCAGGAGCCCG
Organism: Actinomycetota bacterium; assembly: GCA_040754375.1. NCBI lineage: Bacteria > Bacillati > Actinomycetota > Actinomycetota bacterium. The sequence goes on along the minus strand of JBFMCT010000009.1, from coordinate 58,422 downwards.
ATGGTGTTGAAGACGCCGATCGACTGGCCGACCTGGATAACCACCGCCAGTTCGACGACCGGTACGACGATGAACAGGACCATCAGGAGGGGGAACATCTCCACTGGTGTAACACGCCGACTGCCGCCACCCTTCCCCACGCCGGTACTCTGGCTCCCCATGGCCCGGGGGCGCCGCTACTACCACGGAGGCGCCGTGAGCATGATCGTCATCTCGACCGTGCTGGCCGTTACCGCGGCCTTCGTGGCCACCTTGGTGTGGGCCAGCGTGGACGCCGGCCGGCCCCTTGTCGAGGAGACCGGGGACCAGAGCGGTGACCCAGACGGCACGGCGCCGCCCACCACCCGGCCCATCACCACGACGACCGCCGGGCCCACGGGCCTGACCGAGGCCGAGCTGGCTGCGAAGGTGGCCGCCAGCGTGAGGCCGGTGGTGACGGCCGACGAGTCCGGCCAGCGGGTGCAGGGGTCAGCCTTCGTCGTCGGCTCGTTCGGTGGCCAGACGCTCCTGCTCACCTCGTTCGCGGTCGTCAAGGCCAATACCCGGGCGCCGGGGCCGGGCATCACCTTGGACGGCGACCGCCAGGCCACACTGTGGACCTGGCACGAGGCGCTCGACCTGGCCCTGCTGGTGGTCCCCGGGGCCATCGAGAGCCTTCCCTGGGCCGAGGCGCCGCCCGAGGTCAACGAGAAGGTCTACGTGGGTGCCGCCGGCCAGCGCCTGGCCGTCGGCATAGCCCTGGGGTCCTCGGATGCCTGGTCCCAGCACAACATCTTCGTCGACGACGCCCGCCAAGGCGCCCCCCTGGTCAACGCCGAGGGCGAGGTCATCGGCATGGCGTCGCGGGCCTACAACCCGGGCGGGCGGGGGACCGACAGCGTGTTCTTCGCCGTCCCCATCAACGCCGCCTGCGAGCGGGTGCTGCGCTGCGGCAGCGGCAACGCCGGGCCGGGCGAGGCGACCGCCACGCCCACCACGACCGTTCCCTGACCTTGGGCCGCGACGCGCCCGTCAGCCGAACAGGCCGCCCCGGGTCGTGGTCGTAGTCGGCCCCGGGACGGTCGTGGTCGGAGCCACCGTCGTGGTGGGGAACAGGCTGGGCGGGAGCGTGAGCGGCGGGCGGGTGGTGGTCGGCGGGGGTGGGGCGGTCGTGGGCGGTGGGCCGAGCACGATCTGGACGGGCAGGGTGACCTGGGTCTCCTCGGGCGCCCGGCGGGGCCCGGCGGCGATGTCGCCGGCCAGGGCCACGGGGCGGGCGAAGTTGGCGGGCGGCACGCCCTCGAGCGCCTCGCTCATGAACGCCCGCCACGTGCGAGCCGGGATCGTCCCGCCGTAGACCGGGTTGACGCCCTTGATGTTGCGCAGCGGCCTGGACCGGCTGTCGGAATAGCCCATCCACACGGCCGTCGACAGCTGGGGGGTGTAACCCACGAACCAGGCGTCCCCGAAGTCCTCGCTGGTACCCGTCTTGCCGGCCGTACCGTCGGGGCGGCCGATGGCGGCCCCGGTCCCGGTCCCGAACTGCACGACCCCCTTGAGCACGTCGTTCACGTTGTCGGCCACGGCCTCGGCCAGCACGCGATTGCCGGGCCGGGCGCTGTTGTCCTCCAGGACCCGTCCGGAGGCGTCGGTGACCCGCACGACAGGGGTAGCCGGGTGCTGCACGCCCCGGTTGGCGAACACCGCGTACACGGCCGCCATGTCGAGGGGCGAGGTCTCAGCCGCCCCCAGGGTGAGGGCCACGCCGTACTCCTCGCCGTCGGCCCGCACGCCGTCGGGGCTGACCATGGTCATGCCGAGACGGTGGGCCATCTCGGCCGTCTCGGCCACGCCCACGTCCCGTACGAGCTGGGCGTAGACCGTGTTCACCGAGTAGGCGGTCGCCGCCCGTAGGGAGATGGCGCCGTAGGCCCCGCTCTCGACGTTGCTCACCGTGCACTGGTCTCCGGTGCAGCCTGGGATGCGGTAGGTCGACGGGCCGGAGTAGACGCGACTGGGCCCGATCCCCGCCTCGAACGCCTTGGCCAGCGTGATGGGCTTGAAAGACGAGCCGGGCTGGCGCCCGCTCCCCCCGCCCGACAGGCAGATGGGGCCGCCGGTCGCCACCGCCTGCTCGGGGCACGAGCCCAGGGCCAGGTTGACCTGGGACACCGAGAAGTCGCGCCCTCCAACCAGGGCCCGGATGAAGCCGGTACCGGGCTCGACTGACACCAGAGACATCTCCAGGGGGGCCTCTGTGCCCGACAGGGCCTCGGCCACCGACTCCTCGGCGGCCCGCTGCATCCTCGGGTCGAGCGTGGTCTCCACCCGCAGCCCGCCCTGGTAGATCTCGTCGTCGCCGTAGCGGCGGCTCAGGTAGCGGCGCACGGCGTCGACGAAGTAGGGCTCGGTGGCCGCGGCCAGCTCCAGGGGGTGGATGGCGGTGACTGGCCCGCCGGGCTCGGGGTCGGTGCCCACGAGGTGGACCCTCTGGGCCACCGCCTCGTCGTGCTGGGCCTGGGTGATGCGGTCCTGTTCGAGCATCAGGCGCAGGGACCGCACCCGGTTGGCCTCGGCCGCCGTGGGGTTGGCCCGCGGTTCGAGCTCGCTGGGTGCCCGGATGATGCCGGCCAGCAGGGCCGACTCCGACAGGGTCAGCTCGTTCACGGGCTTCTTGAAGAACGACTCGGCGGCCGCCCCCACGCCGTAGGCCCCGCCCCCGAGGTAGATCGTGGACAGGTAGTTGAACAGGATCTCGTCCTTGTCCATCTGGCGGTCGATACGGCTGGCGATGACCGCCTCTTTCAGCTTCCGGGCGAACGTGCGCTCGCCACCCGTGTAGACCTGCTTGACGTACTGCTGGGTGATGGTGGAGCCGCCCTGCACGATGGCCCGGCCCTGGATGTCGGCCCACAGCGCCCGCGCCGCCGAACGGACGTCGAGCCCGCTGTGGGAGTAGAAGCGCTGGTCCTCCACGGCCACGACCGCCTGCTTGAGCACTTCGGGGATGTCGCTGGGCTCGACGGGGATCTTGGTGTCGAACTTGCGCAGCACGCCGATCTCGTTGCCGGCGGCGTCGTAGATGTGGGTGATGCGCGACGCCTCGATGCCCAGGTCGGGCTTGGGCAGCTTGGGCGTGGGGAGAGGCAGGAACAGGTAGGAGCCCAGAGCCACGCCGATGACCACCACCGGGAGGCCGATGGCCACGCTCAGGAAGACCACGATGGCCTGCGGCAACCGCTTCCACTTCAAACCCATGCGCCCCCAGCATTCCAGAAAGCGGCGGGCCGGCCACCGCGGGCGGTGGCCGGGAGGGTCGAAGGGGCGGGGCGCCCCACCCGGGCGCCCCACCCGGGCCTCGGCCCTCCTATCCTCGGACCGATGCCTTCCCAACGGCCACCGTCGGTCGACACCCTGGCCCGCAGCCTGTCCGACATCGACCTCCCCCACCCGCTGCTGGTCGACGCCGCCCGTCGAGCCATCGCCGCCGGGGACCCGTCCTCGGCCCGGACCGTCGCCGAGCAGGTGGCGGCCGCCATGCTGCGGCCGGTCGTCAACGCCACCGGGGTCCTTCTGCACACCAACCTGGGACGGGCACCACGGGCATCAGCGGGCGGGGCCGCCGGGCCTGGCCCTGTCCGCTACAGCAACCTGGAGTACGACCTGGCCGCCGGCGTCCGGGGGTCGCGCAGCGGCCACGCCGCCACCCTGCTGGCCCGGGCCGCGGGCGCCGAAGCCGCGCTGGTGGTCAACAACGGGGCCGCGGCCGTCATGCTGGTGCTGGCCGCGCTGGCCCGCGATCGCGAGGTCATCGTCTCGCGGGGGGAGCTGGTGGAGATCGGCGGGGGGTTCCGGGTTCCCGAGGTGATGGCCCAGTCCGGTGCCCACCTCGTGGAAGTGGGGACCACCAACCGCACCCGCCGGCGCGACTACGAGGCGGCCGTCACCGACGCCACCGCGCTGGTCCTCAAGGTCCACCAGTCGAACTACCGGATCGTCGGGTTCACCGAGACGGTCGGGGTGGGCGCGCTGGCCGGCCTCGGTCCGCCGGTGGTGGCCGACATCGGCTCGGGACTTCTCGACGCGGGCACACCCTGGCTCACAGGGGGACCGCCGGCCTGGCTGGCCGGGGAGCCCGCCGCCCGCCAGACGCTGGCCGAGGGCGCGGCCCTGGTCACGTTCTCGGGCGACAAGCTGCTCGGTGGTCCCCAGGCAGGGATCGTGGCCGGCCGTCGCGACTTGGTGGCCGCGTGCGCGGCCCACCCCCTCAGCCGGGCCCTGCGCCCTGGGGGGCTCGTGCTGGCCGCCCTCCAGGAGACGGCCCTGGCCTACCTGCGCAAAGACGGCGACGCCATACCGTTCTGGCGTATGGCCGCCCTCGGCGTTGACGCCCTGAAGGAGAGGGCTGCGGCCCTGGGCGTGGGCCGGGTCGTACCCACGGTGGCCGTGGCCGGGGGCGGATCGGTACCCGGCCAGGAGATCCCCTCGGCCGGGGTGGCGGTGGAGGGCGACCACACCGAGGCCCTGCGCGGGCTCGACCCGCCCGTGGTGGCCCGCGCCCAGGGAGGGTCCACCGTGTGCGACCTGCGTACGGTCGACCCGGCCGACGACGCCCTGCTGGCCAAGGCCCTGGCCGCGCTGGCATGACGGCCACTGCGCCCGCGGGCACCGCCGGCGGCGAGGCCATGCACGTGGTGGCCACGGCCGGCCACGTCGACCACGGCAAGTCGACGCTGGTCATGGCGCTCACGGGGATGGACCCGGACCGTTTCGCCGAGGAGAAGGCTCGGGGCCTGACCATCGACCTGGGGTTCGCCTGGACCTCGCTGCCCTCGGGGGCCCAGATCGCGTTCGTCGACGTGCCCGGCCACGTCCGGTTCCTCAAGAACATGCTGGCCGGGGCTGGGGCGGTGGACGCCTGCATGTTCGTGGTGGCCGCCACCGAGGGGTGGAAGCCCCAGTCCGAGGAGCACCTGCGCATCTTGGAAGTGCTGGGCGTCCGCCACGGGCTGGTAGCGCTGACCAAGGTGGGCCTCGTCGACGACGACGACCGCGAGCTGGCCCGCCTGGAGATCGCCGAGGCCGTCGAGGGCACGTTCCTCGACAAGGCCGAGGTCGTCGAGGTCGACGCTCCCACGGGCCGGGGCCTCGACGAGCTGCGCCAAGCCCTCGACCGGCTGGTGGCGTCCACCCCGTTCGCAGCCGACCGGGGCCGGCCCCGGCTGTGGGTCGACCGGGTCTTCGCGGCCAAAGGCTCGGGGACGGTGGTGACGGGCACGCTCACGGGAGGGTCGCTGGCCGTCGACGACGAGGTGGTCGTAGTGCCCCTGGGCCGCCCGGCCCGGGTACGGGGCCTCCAGAGCCTCCAGCGGGCCCGCACCTCGGTGCTGCCCGGGAGCCGGGTGGCCGTCAACCTGACGGGGCTCTCCCACGACGACCTGGCTCGGGGCCACGCCGTCGTTCGGCCCGACCAGTGGCAGCCCACCCGCACCGTCGACGCCTCGCTGGCCGTGCTGGCCAGCCTCGACCACGAGGTCAGCCAGCGGGGTGCCTACCAGGCCTACATCGGCTCGGGCGAGCACCCCGTGCGGCTGCGGGTCCTGGTGGACGACGCCATCCTGCCCGGCGAGGAGGGCTACGTCCGCCTACACCTGCCCGTTCGCGTCCCGCTGCTCCCCGGCGACCGCTACGTGCTGCGCGAGAGCGGGCGGGACGAGACGGTGGGAGGTGGGGTGGTGCTCGACGTGGCCCCCGTCCGCTCGGCGGCCAAGGCCCGGCCGTCGCTGTCGGTCGACCGGGTCATCGAGGAGCGGGGCTGGGTCGACGCCGACGAGCTGGAGCGCGTCACCGGCGAACGCCGGCCGGCCACGGTCGGGCGCTGGGTGGTCGCCGACAAGGCCATGGCCGCCACCAGGCAACGGGTCCGCGCCGCGGTCGAGGCGGCCGGGCCCCTGGGCCTCGACCAGGCCACACTGACCGAGAACGAGCGGGCCGCCCTGGGACTGATCGAGGGCGTGGTCGTCGAGGCCGGCCGGGCCCGGCTGGCCGGCGCGGTGGACCCACTGGCGTCCCACCCTTACGTCGCCGCCCTGGCCGCCGACCTGTTCACCCCCCCCGACCCGGCCGGGGTGAGCAAGGCCGAGCTGCACGAGCTCGTCCGCCGCGGGCTGGTCGTGGCGCAGGACGGGTGCTACTTCGCGCCGGCCGCCCTCGACGCCGCCGCCCGGGTGGTGGCCGGGTTGCTGGCGGCCGATCCCGAGGGGGTCACGGTCGCCCAGGTCCGCGAGGCGCTAGGCACGTCCCGCAAGTACGCACTACCGCTGCTCAACCGGCTCGACTCGGACGGCGTGACCCGCCGTCGGGGCGACTTCCGCATCGGCGGCCCCCGCCTGCCACGGGTCGCCGGGGACAGGTGAGCGGAGGTGGGAAGCTCAGCCCGCCGGGCGAGCGGGGATGAGCTGCTTGCGCTCGAGCTCGTTGAGACCGCCCCAGATGCCGTGCGGCTCGCGGATACGGAGCGCGTAGTCGAGGCAGGGACGGCGGACCGGGCACGTGGCGCAGATCGCCTTGGCGCGCCGCTCCCGCAGCTCCCGCTCGTCCTTTCGCTCAAGATGCGGCGGTGGGAAGAAGACTTCGGCCTGCGGCCCTTTACAAGCGGCGCGCTCTTGCCATAGCTCTTCGGCCCTCTGGCTTCTCAACTGGCCCCCTCGGTCCGGTCAAGGAAAGTTACCGCCGTGAACGGCCCTCTACAAGGGGTTCTTTTTGGGCATCGCCGCAGGTAGGTGCGGGCGTCACCGCTCGCGGATGCTTCAACGCCCTACGTAGCGGTCGGCTCCGGGGGGCGCTCGTCGGGGGCAACCTCGAGCACGAGACCGTCAATGGCGACCACCTTGACCCGGTCCCCGGGCTCGATGGGGGTAACCCGGCTTACCCTGGCCCGCCACAAGGCCCCCCGGAGCCCGACCATGCCTTCGGGGTTGATGGCCGTCGTGGCCACCGCCGCCTCGCCGATCATCGATTCCCGCCCGATGGTGGGCGTCGAGAAGCGGGAGCGGACCATCGAGGCCATCCCCCGCACGGCGAACAAAACGGTGCCCGCGACGATGGCGATCAGGGCCAGCACGGGCACCCGCCGGTCCGCGGGGAAGATCCACCAGGAACCAGCCAGGAGGCTGACGGTACCGATGGCCGTCCACACCCGGGGCGCGCCCGCCTGCACGTCGACGGCGAAACCGAACACGCCGATGGCCACCAGGGCCAGGCCGAGAGGTGTGGCCCCCAGGGCCCCTAGGCCGTAGGCGCTCATGACCACGCAGGCCGCGCCCGTCAGCCCGGCCAGGCCAACCCCCACGGAGTAGAACTCGAAGAGGATCAGCAGCAGGCCCAGGACGAGCAGGAGCAGGGCCACCGAGGGGTTCGACGTGGCGTGCAGCACCCGCTCCACCAGGTCGAGCTTGGCGAAGCGGACCTGGGCGATGGGCTCGCGCCGGGGCTGGTCGCCCCGCTCGACCACCCGGGCCGTCTCCAGCGTCCGCCCGGCGATCTCCCGGCCGTGGAGCTCGACGATGAAGTCCCCGAGGGTGGGAGTGACCACGTCGACCGCCTGGCGGCTCGAGGCCCCCGAAGCCGACAGGCGGCTGCGGTCGAGCAGCGGGTCCCCGGGCGGGCACTCGGGGCAGTCCCCCCGCAGGCGCCCGATGTCGGCCCCGTTGGCCATCCCCGAGACGGCCGCCACCCGCAGCAGCCTCACCGGCTGGCCGTAGGCCCGTGACCCGCTGGGGCCGACCCACACCATGACCGGGACGGCGCTGGCCCGCAACCGCTCCAGCAGCCGGTCCATCCGACCGTCCGACAGCACGCTCCCGGGGGTGTCGAGCTGGATGACCAGGGCCTGGCTGCCGTCGCGGGCCGAGGACTCCACCGACCGCTCGATGAAGTCGGCGACGATGCCGTCGATGCGGCCCGACACCTGGATCACGTCCACCGGCGGGGGGGGCGGACCGGCCGGTAGGTCGGTGGCGGGGGCCCCGGCCGGCGTCGTCGTCGACTGCGCGGCGGCGCCCGGCATGGCCAGGACCATGCCGAGAAGGAGAGCGATGATCACTACGCTCTTGCGTGAAGTGTGCAGGGGGATGGTTGGATCCTCGTGAGTTCTGCGCCCAAACCCGGGTAGTCATCGTGGCCGGGAAGGGCGGCGTCGGCAAAACGACAGTCTCCGCGGCCCTCGCCACCATGGCGTCCGGGCTCGGATTGTCGACCCTCGTGGTCGAGATCGAGGGCAAGCACGGGCTGGCCGCGGCCTTCGGGGCCGACCCCCTGGCCTACGGCGACCAAGTGCTGGCGCCCGGGGTCCGGGCCCGCACCCTGACCCCCGACGAGGCCCTGCTGGAGTACCTCGACGAGCACGGCCTGACCCGCATCTCCAAGCGTCTGACCAGGTCAGGGACCATCGACGTCGTGGCCACGGCCGCCCCCGGCATCAAGGACATCCTGCTGCTGGGCAAGGTCAAGCAGCTGGAGCTGCGCAAAGCCGCCGACCTGATCGTGCTCGACGCCCCGGCCGCGGGCCACGCCGTCACCTTCCTGTTGAGCGCCCGGTCGCTGCTCGACACGGTCTCGGTCGGGCCCATCCGCCAGCAGGCCGAGGACGTGCTCACCATGCTCACCGACCCGGCCCGCTGCCGGGTGCTGCTGGTGACCCTGCCCGAGGAGACGCCGGTGAACGAGGTGGTCGAGACGGCGTTCACGCTGGAGGACAAGGTCGGCATCGACCTCGGCCCGGTGGTCGTCAACGGGCTCTACCCGGTGCTGGAGGGCCTCGACGTCGACCCCGAGCAGGCGGCCGCCGAGGCTGGCGTGGGGCTGCGGCCCGGGGAGGCCGAGGCCCTACGGCAGGCGGCCCGCTTCCGCTCGGCCCGCCAGGCCCTGCAGGCCGAGCAAGTGGACCGCCTGGCCTCGGCCCTCCCCCTCCCCCAGCTGCGGCTCCCCGCCCTGTTCACCTCCGAAGTCGGCCCCACCGACCTGGCCGTGCTGGCCCGGGCCCTGGAAGCGTCGGTGTCGGGGCTGTGACCCCCACCGACGAGGTCCCGGCGGGGGCGGGGACGCTGGCTGAGCTGGTGGCCCAGTCGGCGGTGGTCGTGTGCTGCGGGCCGGGCGGCGTGGGCAAGACGACGATCTCGGCCGCCCTGGCCGTCCAGGGGGCAGCCGACGGCCGGCGCTCCATCGTGGTGACCGTCGACCCCGCCCGGCGGCTGTCCGACGCCCTGGGCATGGACTCCTTGCCCGACACCCCGCACCGGGTCGAGGGCCCGTGGCCCGGGGAGCTGTGGGCGCTCATGCTCGACCCCAAGAGCACCTTCGACGCCCTTGTGCGCAAGTACGCCCCCCATCCCGGCCAGGCCGAGGCCATCCTGGCCAACCGCTTCTACCGCAACATCGCCGGGGCGCTGTCGGGCACCCAGGAGTACATGGCCATGGAGACCCTCTACGAGCTCTACGCCGAGGGCGGCTACGACCTGATCGTGGTCGACACCCCCCCGACGCGCAACGCCCTCGACTTCGTCGACGCCCCCCGGCGGCTGACCCGGTTCCTCGACAACCGGATCTTCCGGCTCCTCATGCTGCCGACCCGGGTGGGGATCAAAGCGGTCAACGCCGCCGCCCAGACCTTCCTGCGCACCGTCTCCAAGACCGTCGGCGGCCAGGTGGTGAGCGACGCCATCGCCTTCTTCCAGGCCTTCGAGGGGATGGAGGACGGGTTCCGCGACCGTGCCCAGGGCGTGCTCGACCTGATGACCGACCCCACGACCGCCTTCGTGGTGGTGGCCTCTCCCCGGCGGGACGCAGCCTCGGAGGCCGAGTACTTCGCCGACAAGCTGGCCGAGGCCGATATCCCCGTCCAAGGGCTGGTGATCAACCGCATGCAGCCCCGGTTCGGAGAGACGTGGACGCCCGAGGCCGACCGCGAACGGGCCCGCTCGCTGGCGGGTACGCCCCTGGGGGCGCTGTGGGCCAACCTGGCCGACCTGCACACCTTGGCCGACGCCGAGGAGGCCGAGATCGCAGGACTGGTGCGGCGGGTCGAACCCGGACCGGTCGTGCGGGTGCCGCTGCTGGGCACCGACGTACACGACATCGACGGCTTGGCCGCCGTCGGCCGCTTCGTCGGAGGAGGGGGCTAGAGCGCGGGTTCGCCGCCGCCGTCGAGGGAGCGGGCCGCCTCCTCGATGGTGTCGGCCACGGTCACGATGCGATCGAACCCGGTCGTGTGCAGGAGGCGCACCAGGGTCGGCCGGTTGCAGCATACGGCCACGTCGCCGCCCACCTCCCGAGAGCGGCGGATGCCCCCGATCAGCGCGCCGAGGCCAGCCGAGTCGACGAACGGCACCTCGGACATGTCGATGAGGAGCTTGGGACGGGTCGCCAGCTCCGCCAGGGACTCCCGGAACTGCCCGACCGTGTAGGCGTCGAGCTCACCAACCGGGCGGCAGATCGTGTACCCGTCACGCTCCTCGAGCTGGATGTGGAGCAACTACTTCTCCCCGCTCAGGGACCCGGACGAACTCGGATGCTACCCAACCCGCTCGCCCGCTACGCTCGGGGGCGTGCCCGACGTGCTGATAGCGAGCGACTCCGCCTCGGTACGGGCCGAGCTGCGAGCCGTCCTCGACGGTCCGGGCACGGAGGTGCGGGAGGTCACCCGGGGCGCCCACGTGCGGGCCGAAGTCGACCGCCAGGCCCCTGACCTTCTGATCTGCGACCTGCAGATCGGCAAGATGGGCGGCATGGCCACCACCTTGGACCTGCGCCTGGAGGAGGGGGCCGACCGGCTCCCCCACGTCCCGGTGCTCATGCTGCTCGACCGCCGGGCCGACGTTTTCCTGGCCCGCCGCTCCGAGGCCGAGGGCTTCGTGGTGAAGCCCCTCGACCCGTTCCGTCTGGCCCGGGCCGTAGAGGCCCTCCTGGCCGGCGGCACCTACGAGGACGAGGCCTATCGGCCCGTAACCGTGGCCCTCCCGGCCCGGTAGCATCACCATCGCCGGGGAGTGGCGCAGCTTGGTTAGCGCGCAGCGTTCGGGACGCTGAGGCCGGGGGTTCAAATCCCCCCTCCCCGACAGGTAAACGGGCTGGTCCGGGCCGAATAGCACTCATGAACGCCTGACGCCGCGGCGGCCTCCGACCGGGCAAACCGTCGCGTTCACAGGCGCGCGATAGCCGCCTGTCTGGGCATCCTCTCCGCTCTCGCTGCTGCCTGTACGCTCGGCGTTGCCCGTCGCGTTCATAACTGGATTGTCGATCGCCCTCAGTTGCCGGGCGACACCCCCGGACTTCACGCTTCGGGAAGCGAGCCTGGGTACACGACCGCGACCTCGGCAATCGAGGTCGGAAAGTCCGAGTGGTTGTTGGTAATGAAGCGGTCGGCGCCACCCGCCACGGCGGTCGCGAGGTGCACCGCGTCGGCCGCGCCGAGCCGGTACGAGGTCCCAAGGGCCGACGCCAGGCCCGCCGTGGCCCGGTCGAGCGGCAACAGGTCGAGGCGGCCGAGCAGGGCCTCCAGCTTCGACAGTCCGTCGACGGCGGCGAGGCGTGTTGGCTTCGCCAGGAGCTCCGGAAGAAGGAGAACCGAGCCGATCCCTGCGAAGGCGTCCGATGGCTCCATAGGGGCGCTGGGGAACAGAGCCCTTACGCGGCGACCAAGGGGATGCCCGTCGACGGCCGCGTAGATCAGGACGTCGGCATCGAAGGCGTCCACCGGGCGATGGGCCTACCGGCGAGAACGCGACGCTCGAACCTCGGCAATGAGCTCCTCGGCCCGCTCCTCGCTGATCCCGGGCGTGGCATCGAGCGGGCGAGCGCGACCCTCGACGAGCCTCTCGTTCAGTCGTTCCGCCACAGCGAACGCAGCGTCAGCCCGCCGGGTACGCAGCGCCTCTGGCCTGACGACCACGGCAGCCGCCTTGCCGTGGCGCGTGATCGTCACTTCCTCCCCGGCCTCGACGCGGTCGAGGATCTCCGGAAGGGCCGCCCGGGCCTCGCTTACGGTCATCACCTTTGCCATGGCTCAGTGTACGCCTCTGTACACCGATGTACAGACCACAAGCAGCCCCGATCGGCCGGGGCCACCAGGCTCATCACGACGCCGGTGCCCGCAGCCGGGCGTTGCGCTGGGTGACCCGGAAACCGGCGCCCTCGACCACCTTGAGGGCGATGGCCGGCCGAAGTTGGACGCTGACGCGCGCCTCTGCTCTGACACCGGTCTTCTCTCGGGCTCGGGCTCGGGCTCGGGCTCGGGCTCGGGCTCGGGCTCGGGCTCGGGCTCGGGCTCGGGCTCGGGCTCGGGCTCGGGCTCGGGCTCGGGCAACGCCACTTCTCCGGGTCGGGGACCACGGGCCTAGGGCCCCGCGTCCACGTCCCAGTGCACGTCGCCGGGCCGGTAGCGGCAGTAGGTGCCGGTGACGATGTGGCTGTCGAGGTGAGCGGCCAGCTCGGGGTGGACGAGGTGCAGCTTGGCGATCGCGTCGCGGACCCGTCCGGCCACCGCCTTGCGGGCCCGCTCGGCGGGATGGTTGGAGAACGGGCGGGGACGGCCGCCGAGACCGGTGGCCACCTCGAGTTCGTCGAGGACGGCGTGGCGTTCGGCCTCGGCCCACTCCCGGCGGCCAGGGTCGTTGTTACGCTCGGCCTCGTCGATCTCGGCGCTGATGTCGGCCAGGCGCCGGCGATAGGCATCGATGCCCCGCCGGTCGACGACGTCCCCGGCCGGCCCCGAACGGTCAGCCGAGCCGACGAGGTCGAGGACATGGACCTCCTGGCCATGGCCCGAGAGGAGCCGGGCAATGTCGGCTAGCCCCTTGCTGTGGGCGAGGGTGGCGTCGCGCCCCTCGAAGGACACGTGCCAAACCCCGCCCCGCCGGGACATGACGGCGCGCCCGTCCATCCCGGCCGCACCGCGGGCGGTCCCCGAGCCGGCGGTGACCGGGCCGCCAACCAAGGGGTGGCGGGCCAACTCGGCCGCCCAGATGCGGGCGCCGAGGCGGTCGTAGGTGCGCGCCGCCTGGTCCAGGAGGTCCCGAGCCTGGCCGGACCGGCCGAGGGCGGCCGCCAGCAGGCCGGCCGTATGGGCGTGGCTGCCGGCGAAAGCCACGACCGCACCGTTCACCCCGCACGAGGGCCCGAGCGGCACCAGGTCTTCGAGCAGGTCGGCGGCCAGGGAACGGTCGTCCACCGCGATGGCGGCCCAGGCCAGCTCCCGCACGAACACGGACCGTAGGTAGGAGCGGTCGGCCCGCCACGTACCCAGATCGGCGACGGCCGCCAGGTGGTGGCGGGCGGCGCCGAGGTCGCCGGCACGGGCTGAGAACCCAGCGGCCACGCCGTGGGCGTGAACCGGCGCGCCCGTCCAGTGGCCGACCGCCTCGGCCGCGAAAGCCAACAGTTCCGCGGGCCGGCCTCGGGCGCGTACCAGCTCGAGGCGCTGAGACATGCGCACGTTGGCCGTATCGGGCTCGCGGATGCGAGCACCGAGGGCGGCCGCCTCCTCGATGAGGTCGTCGGCGTCTTCGAGGGGACCACGGCACAGGGCCAAGCAGGCCTGCCTGGTCACCACCGTGTAGCGCTGGCGGGGCTGGCCTCGTGCCGCCAGCATGGTCAGGCACTCGACCAGCGGGGCCTCGAAGGCGGACGAACCCTGCTCGAGCAGAGCGTTGGCCAGCAGCAGGAGGGCTTCGGCGTGCCCGTCGTGGTCGCCCGCGGAGAGCGCCAGCGCGGCCAACTCCCGGGCGATGGCCTCCCGCTCCGGGCCTGTCCCGGGCGCCCACAGCACGTCGTGGCGGGCCAGCAGGCAGGCCCGGCGGGTGGCGTCGTCCCCGCTCCGGCGGCCGAGGACCAGCGCGCGCTCGCTGAGCGGCCCGGCCCGAGGGCGGTCCTCGGGAACGGAGTGGGCCAGTTCACGAGCGAGGGCGGCCGCCACCCGCGCCTCCCAGACGTCGTGGGCCCCCTCGACGGCGGCTAGTGCCCGCTCCAGCGGGCGAATGACCTCGTCGCGTCGCGAGGCGAAGCGTGCTCCGAGGCGGGCGGTAGCCAGGGCCACGGCCGCCACCCGGTCGGGACCGGCCGACGAGGTGGCCATGGCCGATGCCCGGCCCAGGAGCTCACGGGCCGCCTCGGTGGAGCCGGCCCGGGCCAAGGCGTCGGCCTCGACCACCAGGAGGTCCACGAGACGCTCGTGGTCGATGTCGAGCGCCGCCGCGGCCAAGGCGTGGCGCAACCGCTGCACGTGGCCGGCCGCCTCCGCGAAGGCCAAGGCCGCCATGTCAGTGGCGGACGCCACCAGCGTCCAGTGCACCGCCCGGTCAGGCCCGTCGAGGCCGACCGCGGCCGTGAAGTGGCGGGCCAGGTCAGCGGCAGCCACCTCCGCCCCACGCTGGCGGCGCCTCTCCAGGGCCGGTGCAAGGGCCAGGTGGAGGGCGGCCCGCTTCTCGGGAGCGAGGCCCGCCGCCACCGTCTCGCGCCACAGGTCGTGGACGAACGCCTCCCGACCTGCGCCCCCGGTCAGTACGCCGGCCTCGACGGCGGCCGCGGCGGCGGCCTCGACGGCGGCCTGCGACATGCCCAGGGCGGCCGCCACCACGTCGACCACCATCGGTCCGGCGAGCACGGCGAGGGCGGCGAGCACCTCTCGTGCCCCCTCGTCCAGCATGGCCAAGCGGCGCTCGATGGCGTCCCGCACGGCCGCCGGCACCGGCCCCGTACCGTCCGCGGCGGTACCGTCCGCGGCGGTGCCGTCCGCGGCGGTGCCGTCCTCGGCCGTACGGTCCAGGTCGAGGGTCGGCATCAGCCGGGCCACCTCGCGCACGAAGAACGGGTGACCACCCGTGCGCCGGTGGATGGCGGCGGCGGCCGCGCGGCTGACGGGCCGTCCCGTGACCGCCTCCACCAACCGGGCCGAGGCGGCCGCGTCGAGGCCCTGCACCGATATGTGCTCGGCCCGTCCCACCAGTTGGCTGACCCGCGCCCTTACCGGCCCGGCCAGCTCGCCCTGGCGGTACGCGCCGATGACCCCGACCGGGCCGGCCGACGGGGACCGGACCAGGAAGTCGAGCAGATCGAGGGACGATTCGTCGGCCCACTGGAGGTCGTCGAGCACGACGACGACGGGAGCCTCGGTGGCCAGCGCCCCGACGAAGCGGCCCACCGCGTCCATGAGCACCAACCGGTCACGGCCCGTCGGCTCGGTCCGGGGATGGGGCCCGAACGACCGCACGACGTGGGCCAACACGGCCACGTCCTCCCCCGCGGCCCGCAGCGAGGCCTCGTCGCCGACCAGCCTCACAAGACCGCCCAGGGCCTGGGACCACGGCCAGTAACCGGGGGCGCCGTCGACGTCGACACACGTTCCCCAGGCCACCCGCGCCCCGGCGTCGGCCGCCTCGGCGACGGCCGCTCGCACCAGCGTGGTCTTGCCGACGCCCGCCTCCCCAGCCACGAAGATCGTCGCCGAGCCACCTGCGACCAGTCGCCCGAGCTGGCCCCGCAGGAGCCCGAGGGGACGGTCCCGACCGAACAGGTGCGGCTCGGGGGGACCGGACATCACACCCCGATTCTCCCTCCCCGCGGCCCGCGGCGCGGTTTCTGGCGATGTGCCAGAGCCGATCTTCCGGCCTGACCGCCCACCTGGCGCCCTCCCGGGTGGACCTACAACCACGAGGAGGCCATCGTGAGCTTCGACCCTGTCCTGTACAAGACCGCCACCCGCCGGCAGTGGGAGGACGCGGCCGAGGCCTGGCACCGCTGGGGGCCCACGCTGGAGGCATGGCTGGGCCCGGCGACCGACCTGATGCTCGACGGAGCGGGGGTGAGGGCCGGGTCGCAGGTGCTCGACGTCGCCGCCGGCGCAGGCGGGCAGTCCCTGGTCGCGGCCCGCCGGGTGGGGCCGGGCGGGCGGGTCCTGGCCACCGACATCTCCCCGACGATCCTCGCCTACGCGAAGGCGGCCGCGGCCGAGGCCGGAGTAAGCAACGTCGAGGTCCTCGAGGCCGACGGCGAGGACCTCGGCGCCCTGGCCCCCGGAACGTTCGACGCAGCCATCTCGCGCGTCGGGCTGATCTACTTCCCCGACCAGCGGGCCGCCTTGGCGGGGATCCGGCGGGCGCTGCGGGCGGGAGGGCGATTCTCGGCCATCGTCTACTCCACCCCCGACAGGAACGGCTTCTTCTCGGTACCCGTGGCTGTGATCCGCCAGAGGGCGGGGCTGGGGGCCCCCGCCCCGGGCCAGCCCGGCCCGTTCAGCCTGGGGGCGCCCGGTGTGCTCGGTTCCCTGCTGGAGGAGGCCGGCTTCACCGAGGTGGACGTGCAAGCCGTCGATGCACCCGTGCGTATGGCCTCGGCGGCCGAGTGCGCACGCTTCGAACGGGAGTCGTTCGGGGCCCTCCACCAGATGCTGGCGGGACTGGACGAACCTGCGAGGGCACAGGCGTGGGCGGAGGTCGAGGTTCGGCTGGCCGAGTTCGAGACCGACGGCGGGTTCGTCGGCCCCTGCCAGCTGCTCGTGGCCTCGGCGACGAAGTGACGGGCGTCACGGGCGAGGTGGTCGTCGCGGCCGTGCAGGCGACCCCCGCCTTCTTGGACCGCGAGGCCACCGTCGCGAGGCTGGTGGAGACCATCGGGGAGGCGGCTGACGCGGGCGCCCGGCTCGTCGCCTTCCCCGAGGCCATCGTCCCCGGCTACCCCGACTGGGTCTGGCGGCTGCCGCCGTGGTCGGACGGGCCGTGGTACGAACGGCTCTGGGACCAGGCCGTGGACATACCCGGACCGGTCACCGCCACCGTGGGTAAAGCGGCCCGGAGGGTGGGGGTGTGGGTGACG
Organism: Actinomycetota bacterium; assembly: GCA_040754375.1. Lineage (NCBI taxonomy): Bacteria > Bacillati > Actinomycetota > Actinomycetota bacterium. The sequence continues at coordinate 41,580 of JBFMCT010000009.1, read as the reverse complement.
GTGGGCGTCAACGAACGCACCCGGTCGGGGACCCTCTACAACTCTCTGGTCTACATCGCGCCCGACGGCGAGGTGGCAGCCGTCCACCGAAAGCTGCTGCCCACGGGCGGCGAACGGTCGGTCTGGGGCCGGGGGGACGCTTCCACCCTGGTGGTGGTCGACATGGGGTTCGCCCGGGTCGGCGGCCTGACCTGCTGGGAGAACCTCATGCCCTTGGCCCGGGCCGCCCTGTACGACCAGGGCATCGAGATCCTGCTGGCGCCCACGTGGGACAACAGCGAGTCGTGGCCCTGCACCCTCCGCCACATCGCCCGAGAGGGCCGGGTGTTCGTGGTCGGGACCAACACCTGCCTGCATGGGCGCGACGTGCCCCGCTCGTTGCCGGGAGCGGAGGAGGTCTACCCCGGCCACGACGAGGACTGGCTGTCGCGGGGCAACACCATGGTCGTCGGCCCGGACGGCACCGTGCTGGCCGGCCCCCTGATCGGGCGTCCCGGGACCCTCACGGCCCGGCTCGACATGGCCGACCTGGTGGCCGCTCGCCGCCAGTTCGACCCCGTGGGCCACTACGGCCGGCCCGACGTGTTCCAACTGACCGTGCACCAACCCCCGGGCCGACGAGGGGACTAGGTCCGCCGGGCCAGCTCGATGACCATCTCGAAGAGGCGGGTGACGGGGTCGTAGCTATCGGCTGACGGGGGCCGGTCGACCATCTCCAGGGCGAACGTCATGTCGAGGTCTGGCGAGTAGACCAAGGTGGCGGTCCCCCCGAAGTACCCGACGCCGAAGAAGCGGGGAGTCCCGTCGGGGTCGACCCGGCAGGGGCAGAACCCGAAGGTCCCCGGGCCGTACCCGCTGTCGGGGTCGACCCCGATCATGTACCGGTAGGACGCCTCGCTCATGCCCGCGTGGTCCCGCAAGATGGCCACCCCGGCCGCCAGCAGGTCCTTCAGGGTGGTGTCGATCCCCGAAGTCGCGCCCCGGGGCTCGCCGGGGCCAGGGGCCAGATGGATCGTCCTGGTCATCTGCAGGGGGGTGAAGAACCCCTCCCGGAACAGCTCGCTCACCGGCACCCCAGTGATGTCCTCCAGCAGCAGCCCGAGCACCAGGTAGTTGGTGCTGGAGTACTCGTGCTGGGCACCGGGAGGGGCGTAGCGCTGCTCGGCCAAGGCCGCCTCCACGGCCGTCACGGCGTTGTTCACCGAGTCAGGGTCAGCCTCGTAGATGGCCGTATCGCGATAGTTGACCAACCCGCTGCTGTGGTTGAGGAGGTGCTCGACGGTGATGCCCTCCCAGTGCGGGAAGTCAGCCAGCGCGCTGAGGGGCGGGACCGGAGCGGCGATATCGATCAGGCCCGCGTCGGCCAGCCGGTGGACCAGGGTGGCGGTGAACAGCTTGGTGAGCGACGACAGGTCGATCGTGTCGGTCGGCCGGGCCAGACGCCCCTCGGTTGGACGGGTACCGGTGGCGCCTGTCCAGCGCACCTCGGGGCCGATGGCCACTCCCAGCAAAGAGGCCCCGCCGCCCGTCTCGCGGGCCCACCGGCGGAGCAACCCGTCGAGCTCGGCCACGAAACGGGACTCGAACTTGGGGGCCACCGGCGCGCCCCCGGGACCGAAGACCGGGGCGGGTGGGGGCTTCGAGGGGATGGGGGGCCGGCGGGCCGAGCGTTGCTCACCAGCCAGACCGGGCTCGCCTGTCCCCCCGGCCACGGTGACGAGACCAGCAGCCGACAACACCAGCGCCACCACCGCCACCTGCGGGCCGAGGCCCGAAGAACGCTGGGCGCGGCCCGGGGCGGCGGGCGAAGCTGCCCGGGACCGGCGGCCGGCGGCCGCGTCCTCGACCCACCCGAACAGCGCCACCGCGACCATCGTGCCTAGGGCGGTGAGCAGCACGACACCGGCGGGGTAAGCCAAGGGCCCGTCGACGCTCCGGGCCTCGAGGACGTTGACGGCCACGATGATGGCGGCCGTGTGCCACAGGTAGATGGTGAGCGCCCGGCGGCCGATGGCCCGCACGGCCGGGCCTGTCAGCCGGCTCTCGGCCAGCCGGGCCAGCGGGCGCTGGGCGGCCATGGCCAGGGCCAGCCAACCCGCGCCCACGAACAGGTGCAGGGGATGGGAGTTGTTGACCACACCCAGGGGGACGGGCTGGGTCAGCCGCCAAGCGATGGCCGCCAGACCGGCCACGACAGCCAGCGCTACCCACCCCCGGGCCCGGGCCCGGCTGAACGCTCCGTCGCGGTGCAGGAAGCCGGCCATCATGAACAAGCCGTAGAGCGCCAGGTCGCCCAGGGCCCAGGTCAGATCATGGGCCAGAGGCCAGCGGCTCGACCGGGCGACCAGGTCGAAGCCGAACACTGCCGCCGTGGCCGCCACCATGGTGGCCGCGGGCAGCGCCCGCACCAGGCGCAGCAGGAGCGGAGAAGCCAGCAGGAGCCAGACCAGCGTCCGCAGGTACCAGAGGTGGGACGAGAGCCAGCCGCCCTCCCACTCGGTCCCCTGCGGGTCGGTGAAGGGCAGTAGCCACCACAGCGCCCGGCGCCAGGGAAGGTCGGTCCCCATCCACAGGGCGGCCATGGCCATCAGCAACCACGCCACCGCCGCGAACAGCCACAGCGGCACGAGGAGGCGCCGGAACCGGTCGAACAGTACGGCGCCCGCCCCCCGTCGGCCCAAAGACTTGGCCAGGAGGCTCCCGGTCACGAAGAACATGGCAGGCATGGCCGCCACGAAGTAGGTGATGGCCGCCGCCCCGAAGGCGTGCCAGGCCACCACCCGGAGGATGGCGATGGCCCTCAGGGCGTCGAGGAACCCTTCGCGCCCGGCTCTCCCCCCGGCCTCTGGCTGGGCGCGCCGGTACCCCGAACGCCCCTTTCCAGGGCCTGGGGAGGCGGTCTGGAGCCGCCCTACCGCGGGTTCGGTTGAAGGCGCCGCGTCTGCCTCCTGGGTCCGCAACGAGTTACGAAGGTTACCCGCATGTCCCGACGGTTTCGCGCGCGAACCGTAACAATTCAGCGGCGGGCCGCATGACAGCCCGAACTGTGGTTCAGTCTGCGCCCGTGGGTGGGGGGATTGGAAGACGCGTCGCGGTCGTGCTGCTGGCCGGCGCGCTGATGGTCGGGGTCGCGGGCGTGGGCGCGATCGAAGCGGCCGCGCCCGAGCCCGGTGGGCGGGTCGAGGTGGAGGCCGGGCCCGAGGCGGCCGTTACAGAGCAAGGCACCCAGCGACCGCCGCTGCGGGCGGGCTACCACCAGCACAGGGTCAACGTGGACGGGCAGATGCGCCGGTGGGCCACGTTCGTCCCCCCGGGCCTGGAGGACGAGGCCCCCAACGCCATCGTCTTCGCCCTCCACGGGGTCGGGGGCCGGGGTGCCGACATGAGGAACTTCGGCTTCGAAGCGTCGGCCGCCGGCCGCCGGACCGTGCTGGTGTACCCCGACGCCCACCACGGCGCATGGAACGACGGCCGACCCGGGGCCGACCCCATCGCCCCCGGCTTGGCCGCCGACGACGTCCGGTTCCTGCGGCTGTTGATCGACGAGGTCACCGCTCGGACGGGGGCCGGGCCCCGACGGGTGGCCGTGGTGGGGTTCTCGGCGGGGGCGATCATGGCCGGCCGGACGGGCTGCGAGCTCGCCGACCGGGTGGCGGCCATCGCCGTCGTGGGCGGGACCGCCGGCCAAGGTTTCGAGAAGGCGTGCCAGCCGGCCCTGCCGGTGGCGGCCATGGCGGTAGCCGGCACGGCCGACCCGATCGTGCCCTACGGGGGAGGCCGGGTGGCCGACTGGGCAGGCAGGAAACGCGGGTCGGTGGCGTCGGTGGACGAGTTCTTCGCCTTCTGGGCGGCCCGGGCGGGGTGCCGATCGACCCAGGCCACCCCGCCGTCAGCGCCGGTCCACCAGCTCCGGGGTGAGGACTGCACGGCGGGGACACTCGTGGTCCGCCACCGGGTCCACAACGGCGGCCACGACTGGTTCCGGCCCCCGGTCTTCGACACGACCGGCGCCATCTGGGACTTCCTGTCCAGGCCCTTCCCCATGTCCTAGGTGGCGGGTGCCTTTCGCGATCGACGCTTCGCGCCGAGGCGGCCGACCTGCCCCTGGCCAGCGACCTTACCGTACGGCGCGGGCCCCGTCACCTGATGACCCCCGGACCGGAGACGGGATCGGACTACCGTTATGGCCACGCTCGACGCCACTGGTCGCCCCCCCGAAGACACCCCTCCTCCCGGTCAGGAACTGGGCCCGGCCGACCTGCGGGCCCTCGTTGAAACGGCGCAGGCCCTGGCCGGGGAGGTCAGGCTGGACCGGCTCCTCGATCTGGTCCTCGAGAGGGCGGGCGCACTGACGGGCTCGCCCGATGCCAGCGTGCTGCTCTACAGCCCGGAGAAGGGGGGCCTGTCGTTCGTCGCCGTGGCCGGGGCCAACGCCTCGGCCCTCCTCGAACGGTGGGGCCCTGACAGCGACCAGTGCGTCCCGCTCGTCGGGAGCATGGCCGGCGAAGTGTTCACGTCGGGCCGGCCACTCGTGGTGGGGGCGGTCGAGGGGGTGGACGGTCACTTCAAGGGTGTCGACTCCGACACGGGCCAGAGCACGGCATCGATGGTCTGCGCTCCGCTGGCGGTCGGGGGCCAGCGCCTGGGCGTAGTGCAGTTGCTCAACAAGGCCGGGGGCGGTTACGACGGGCGGGACCTCGCGTTGCTGGAGCACTTCACGGCCCACGCCGCGGTGGCCCTGCGCAACGTGCAGCTCTACGACGACCTGCTGGCCCACATGGGCCTCTACGGGTCCAGGAGGGCCGGGCTCGGCCCCGCCGAGCTGCTGGAGGAACTGCGGCGCCCGCCCCTGAACGAGGAGCTGTCGGTGCTGTTCGCCGACATGCGGGGCTTCACCCGCCTCTCCCAGGTGGTCGACCGGCCCGAACAGACCTTCGACCGCCTCAACGAGTTCCTGAGCCTCCTGGCCCGGTCGGTCCTCGCCCACGGCGGGCTCGTCAACAAGTTCCTGGGCGACGGGCTCATGGCCCTGTTCCGGGGTGAGGGCCACAGCGAACGAGCAGTCAGGTCGGCCATGGCCATCGTGGAAGGATTCGACGGGCTGCGCGGGCGCTGGGACGAGACGAGCAACACCCTGCTCGACTTCGTCGATGTCGGAGTGGGCGTAACCACCGACACCGTGCTGCTGGGCACGCTGGGGACCGACCGCGTCCGGGACTTCACCGCCGTCGGGACAGCAGTCGCCCTCGCCGCCTGTCTGATGGAGCACGCCCGCGACGGGCAACGGCTGCTGGTGGACCGGCGCACCTTTCGCCTGGCCCGGGCCGTGATCGAAGATTTCGAGGGTCCCGAGACGATCGAGCTGCGCAGCCCGGGCCAGGAGGTCGGATGGCTGTTCGAGCGTTACTCCCTCGGGCCGCCGGCCCCTACCCGGCGGGCCGCGCCCGGTCCGAGCGGGGCGCCCACTGCCGACGTCTTCGTGAGCTACAGCCACCGCGACCGGCCGTGGCTCGAACTGTTGAGGACTCACCTCAAGCCCTACATGACGGCGGGCGGCATGACCGTGTGGGATGACACCGCCATCGCCGCCGGGGCCCGCTGGCGAGAGGAGATCGAAGGGGCGTTGAACGCGGCTCGAGTGGCAGTCCTGCTCGTGAGCCCGAACTTCCTGGACTCGGACTTCATCGCCGACAACGAGCTCCCGCCGCTGCTGGACGCGGCCCGTACCCGCGGGCGGACGGTCCTGTGGGTCCCCGTCAGTGCCAGCTCCTACGACGAGACGCCGATCGCCGCCTACCAGGCCACGTGGGACCCGGGGCGACCACTCGACGGGCTGACCCGGGCCGAACAGAACGAGGCCCTCGTGCGCATCTCGAAGAAGGTGAAGCAGGCCGTCACGGAGAGCCGGGCGCGCCGGCCTTGAGATCCCCGGCCAGGCCGGTTCAGGTGGTACGGACGAACAAGGCCGTCTCGCCCGCCGACGTCGTCCCCATGAGCCGGTCCCGCTCGACGGTGCCGAACTGGATGAACACCTGGTAGGGCAGCACGGCCATGCCGTTGTGCTGGGTGCCGGCCATCTGGAGGTGGGCCGGCCCCACGAGCTGCCACTGGCCGCTGACGGCCCACACCCCCATGGGACTGGCCATCTGGCCCTGGAACACCCCACCGGCGTCGATGACGAGCGAGCCCTGGCCGGTCCCGACAGCCGGGTGCTGGAGCTGGACGCTCCACGTCCCGGGCAGGGCCTCGGCCAGCCCTGGCGGGCCCGCACGCGAGGCCGCGGGCGCCGGCTCGGTGGGGCCGGGAGCGGGCGGGGGCGGCCCTCCGGACGGTGCGGCGGCGCCGACCGCCGGGCTCAGGGCGGCCACCAGACGGTCGGTGTCGTAGTCCCAGCGGCCGTCGCTGACCTCGAGGGCGTTGTGGCGAGCCAGGCGGGCGATGTCCTCGGGCAGGTCGCGCGACGAGGGCATCCGCGCCCCCTCGACGAGCACAGGGATGACCAGCGTCCCCCGGCGCAGGGCAGCCGCCACCTCCAGGCGCACGAAGTCCTCGGGGTCGTCGAGGCGCCGGCCCCCGTCGGGGTGGGAGGCCGCCAGCCAGTCGCGCCCGATCAGCACCACCAGTGCGTCACAGGCGGCCACCGCCTGCTCGATGGCGTCCACGAAGTCGCGCCCAGGCGGGATGGTGTCGAGGTCCATGAAGACCTGCTCACGCCCGAAGTGGGCCCGGAGGCGGTCACACAGCCGCCCGGCGTGCCCGGCGGTGTCGTCCCGGCGGTAGCTGATGAAGATCCCGCCCATCACCACTGACGCTAGGCCGCCGGCCGGCCTGGCGTCCGCCGGCCAACGTCCGAGGGCAGGGCTGCGTGCCCAGTGGCGTGGTTCAGGCGACGTCGCGGTCGGCCGGGGTACCTTCCCGCGCCGCACCCGGCTGGGTGCCCGGCAGAGCCGAGGTGCCACGCCGCCAGATGCCCTGTACGGCACTGATGGTGACCAGCACGGAGGCCAGCCACAGTGCGCCGAGGGCGTAGCCGCCAAGCACGTCGGTGGCCCAGTGGGCACCCATGTACACCCGGGAGAACCCGATGAGCAGGACGAGGACGCCGCTCACGGTCCAGACGGCCACCTTCGCCGACCACGACCGGATCCAACCGGCCGCCAGGTAAGCCAGGGCGCCGTAGACAGCCACTGCCTGGGTCGCGTGGTCGGAGGGGAAGGCGAAGCCCCCCGATGCCACCAGGGCCAGCACGGGCGGCCGCTCGCGGCCCACCAGGGGGCGGACCACGTCGGTCAGGGCCACGGCCCCGACCAGGGCGGTGGTCATCACGATCAGGGGCACCCAGCTCCGGGTCAGGCGCCAAGCCACCAGCCCCACAGCGGCCGTGGCCACCACCAGGACGGCCACCGCCCCCAGGTCGCTGAAAGCCGACATGGCCGAGGTCAGCCAGTCCACGCGCCGCTCGGCGATGGCCCGGGTGACCGGTCCGTCGATGGTGGCCACACCGCGGCCCCTCAAGACGTCCTGCACGAGCGAGCCGAAGGCCCACGCGGCCAGGCCCACGGCGGCCAGTTGCAAGGTCAGTGCCAGCCCCAGGACCTGCCCGGGCCGCAGCCGCCCGGCGGCGAAGACCAGCGGAGCCCGCAAGCGCCGGCTGAGACGGGCCGGTAGGGGCCGGGCGAGTTGGCGGTCGGCGAAGGCCCTGACCCGCTCAGGATGGTTGGAGACCCAGTGGCCGATGGCCAGGACCAGACCGACCGTCAGAGCGAGGCCCAGCACGACCCAGCCTGCCTGGCCGGCGATGTGCTCGACCCGCCGGTAGGAGCGGCCAGCCACGTAACCGAGCAGGACGAACGTCGGGGCCCACAGCATGGCGCCCAGGACGCTCCACAGGAGGAACTTGCGGTAGCGCATGCGCGACGCGCCGGCCAGAGCGGGGACGAGCGCCCGCAGCACCCCCACGAACCTCCCGAAGAACACCGCCCGCCCACCACGGGTGACGAGGTAGGCCTGCGCCCGCTGCCAGCGCTCCTCGCCCACCCGGCGCCCGAAGCGACTACGCATGATCGACGGGCCGATGCGGCGACCGATCTCATAGCCGACGGAGTTGCCCACGACCGCCCCCACGGTCGCCACCACGACCATGGGCCACAGCCCAGCCCGCCCGTCGAAGGCCAGGTAGCCCCCGATCACCATGGCCAGCTCACCGGGAACCACGAGGCCGACGAAGGCGGCCGTCTCCAGGGCGGCCAGCACGCCCACCACCAGATAGGCGACCGGTCCCCCCAGCGAGGAGATCGAGTCCATGACGAAGTCCACTGCCGCTAAGACCTCGTCCGGGCCTGGCCCGTCTCACACGGGCCCTCGGTCCTCCTGCGCCTCACGCCCGCCGAAAGTACCCAACCCGCGTACCCTCTGTGGCAGAACTGGCCCCCAAGGAGGCCATGATGAGGCGTGGACGACTTCGCCCTCGCCCTTCTCGTCGCCTCCTCGATGCTCGTCCTGGGGGTGTTGGCCAGCAAGGTCGCGGGCCGTCTCGGGGTGCCCGCTCTCTTGCTGTTCATGGGCATCGGCATGCTGGCCGGCTCCGACGGGCTGGGCGGCATCGACTTCGAGGACTACGAACTGGCCCAGATGGTGGGCGTGGTCGCCCTCGCCTTCATCCTCTTCTCGGGCGGGCTCGACACCCGGTGGGCCGACGTGCGTCCCGTACTCGGGCCGGGGATCGCGCTGGCCACCGTCGGCGTGCTGGCCACCGCCTGCGTGGCCGGAACCCTGGCCAGCGTCGTGCTCGACATCCCCTGGGCCGTAGGGCTCCTCCTGGGGGCGATCATCTCCTCCACGGACGCGGCCGCCGTCTTTTCGATCCTGAGGTCCCAGAGCGTCGGGCTGAAGGACCGGCTGCGGCCCCTCCTCGAGCTCGAGTCGGGCAGCAACGACCCCATGGCTGTCTTCCTGACCCTGGCCTTCATCGAGGTCGTCACCCAGCCTGGCACCGGCGTCTTCGACCTCGTCCCCGTGTTCGTGATGCAGATGGCCGTGGGCGGGGCCGTGGGCTACCTGCTGGCCCGGGCCTCGGTGGCGGCCGTGAACCGCCTGCGGCTGGGCTACGAGGGCCTCTACCCCGTGCTGCTCATAGCGGTCGTGCTGCTGACCTACGGCACGGCCGCCGTGCTGGGCGGGAGCGGGTTCCTGGCGGTCTACGTGGCCGGCATCGTGATGGGCAACGCCACGTTCTTGCACCAGCGCAGCCTCGTCCGCTTCTCCGACGGGCTGGCGTGGCTGATGCAGATCACGATGTTCCTGGTCCTGGGCCTGCTGGTGTTCCCGTCCGAGCTTCTCCCCGTGGCCCCCCGGGCCCTGCTGATCTCAGCCGTGCTGGTGCTGGTGGCCCGCCCGGTGGCCGCCTTCGCCGTCCTGCTGCTGGCCCGCCTACCCGTACGCCAGGTGGCCATGGTCTCCTGGGTCGGCCTCCGAGGCGCGGTGCCGGTCATCCTGGCGACCTTCCCCCTGGTCGAGGGCATCGCCGAGGCCGAGCTCATCTTCAACGTCGTGTTCTTCATCGTGCTCACCTCCGTGCTCGTGCAGGGCACCACGATCCCGGTCGTGGCCCGGTGGCTGGGCGTGGACGCCCCGCTGGCCCCGCACCGGCCGCCCGCCTTGGAGTTCGTGGGCGCCGACGACGGCCAGGGGGCCAACCTCCACCAGCTCACGGTGGCCCAGGGTGCGGCCGCCGCCGGCCGCCAGCTCGTCGACCTGCGCCTGCCGCCCGGGGCCCTGATCGTGCTGGTGACCCGGGCGGGGGTCTACCTGGTACCCCAGGGGGCGACCGTGCTCGAGCCCGGGGACTCCGTGCTGGTGCTGGCCGACGCTGAGGCCCTGCCGCCCACCCGGGCCGCCGTCGAAGGCGGGACCGGCCCCCCGGACGGCTCGGACCTCAGCCCGCCAGGAACCTGACCACCTCACCGATGCGGTCCCGCCGGGCAGCCACCACGAGGCGGTCGCCCACCCGGGCCGGTTCACGGTCATCGTCCTCGACCAGTTCGGGCGTGCTGTCCCGGATGACGGCCAGTGCCTCATCAGGAAAGGTTTGCCTCGTTTCTCGCTTGACCCCAAGAGGTGTCGACCGCGGGTGAGTTGGCCAGGACCAACCGAAGGTAGGGCGAGAAACGAGGCAAACCTTGACCGTGGAGGCACTGGGACGGCGGCGTCGCACCCGGCCGGGAGGGGGATGTCGCGCACCAGCCGGCCGGCGGCCGGCGACGACGGCCCCACCTCCACGGTCTGGACGTCCACGTCACCCTCCACCTCGCCCTCCACGTCGGTCTCGTTGGACACGATCGAGAACCGGGCCCCCGTCAACAGGGCAGCCACCGCGACACTCTGTTCGTGCGTCAGCGGGACGCTGACCACAGGTTCGTCGGAACCACCCGACAGGACCGAGATGGCCCGGCTCCCGTCCCGCTGGACCACCACCGCCAGCGTCGTGCCTCGACCGACATCGAGGTCGTAGCGCTCGCCCAGGTAAGGCAGGCGGTGCTTGCGGATGTTCACGCCCATGGCCGGATGGTACCGGGGCCCCTGGGCGTGGCGGGCGGTGGGACCGTCCGTCCGGCACTACCTTGGCCCCGTGGACGAGGTGCACACGCCCGACCGCGGGCTACGAGCCCGCTGAGCTTCCCTCCGTGACGGTCGAGGCCCGGGCTCGGGGTGGCGCTTCGGAGGACCGAGTGCCGGCTGCTCTGGGCTTTCACCTGGCGATGTACCTCGGACTGTGGCCACCCCGGCGCCCGGTCGACGTCGTCAGCTGGCCGGGGCGGGCCGAGCCCGCGTGGGACGGGGGGGCCGTACCGGTGGTGGCCGTGCGCTCCCCCCGGGGCACGATGGTGTCGGTGCGGCCCGACCTCGCGGGCGCCATCGCGCCGGTGGTTACGTCGGGCCGCCCGGGTGCCCTCGACGAAGACCTGGCGGCCGTGGGCTCGGCCTTCGGAAGGGTCAGCCCTTGGGTCGTGCTGCGGTGGTCATCCAGCCCGGCCCCCCTGGGCGACGTCGGCCGGTGGGTCGGCACCGACCATCGGGCACTGCCGGAGTGGCTCGGGGCCTTCGCCGGGCCGGTGCTGGTGGCCTTCGACCCCGACGGTCGCTACCTGGCCGGGGTAGGGGCCAAGGTCCACACCCACTGGGGCCGGGAACTGGCGGTCGGCACCGACGAAGCCGCCCGGGGCCAGGGCCTGGCCCGCCGCCTGGTGGCCCAGGCCGCCCGTTCGGTGCTCGCCGACGGCGGTGTGCCCCTCTACGTCCACGCCGCCGACAACACCCCGTCGGCCCGGGTGGCCGACGCCGCTGGCTTCCCCGACCGGGGTTGGCGCCTGCGGGTGGTATGGGGCACGGAGGCCGAGCCCCCGGGGTAGGCGGTCGGGTTCGGGTCACGGCCCAGACACCCCGCCGGCCCCGGGACCGGGTGATACACCGACAAGTGGGGCCGCGACCTCGCACCGCACCCGCCCCGGCCACCGGCCGCCCCACCCCCGGCCGCCGCCCGCTCGATCGGGGTCACGCCCGCCAAGTGGCAAGCACCGTCGGGCGAGCGCTTCGACGGCCGCTGGTTCGCCTGGAACTGACGCGCGGTCGAGCCGGCGCCGGTCCCGGCGGCCCGCTACCGTGGCCATGTGCGTACCTCTCAACTCCCTGGTGGGGTTGTGCACGAGCTGCCCGACGACCTGCGCGACGCCCTGATCGCCAGCCCTGTCGCCCTCGGAGCGTGGAAGGACATCACGCCTCTGGCTCGCAACGAGTTCATCTGCTGGGTCGAGGACGCCAAGCAGCAGGCCACCCGGGAGCGCCGCGTGCGCAGGGCCCGGGAGGAGTTGGAGGAAGGCCAGCGCCGGCCCTGCTGCTGGCCCGGGTGCGCCCACCGAGAGCGCACCGGCCGGTAGCAGCCGCCGCGCCCGGCCCTTCGGCACAGATGCTCCCCCCACCCAGCCACGGCGAGCAGGACCGCGACAGTTGCCTTGCCTCCGCGGTCACTTCAAGGGTTGCTCCACCCAGCTCGCGCCTCCGTCGGAGGTGCGAAGCACGCGAGCCTCGTTGGCACAGTCCGAACGGTGGGGATCGGTGTCCGCACGAGCACCAGAGCATGGGTTCAGCGTGAGCTTGACCCACCCGTCATCGACGCTCGGGAAAGCCATCTGGCTGACGCTGCTCAGGTCCCGGTCCGAGCGGACTGGCAAGAAGGTCTCCCCCCCGTCGCGCGTCACGAGCAGCGAGTCCGCAAGGACATACCACGTCGACTCGTCGACGAAGGAGGCCAGTGAGAACTCCCCGTCAAAGATGGAGCCGCCACGATGGACGTGGAGAGGTTCTCCCTTGGCTGCCCAAGATCTCCCGGCATCGGTCGTGGTGAAGAACTGAAGTACCGATCCGCCGGTGTCAAGCTGCTGTTGCACAGGCAGCACGCCGGATGCCGGCGTGAAGAAGTGCGGGCCGGTCAGTGTCGTGCCCGGTGATCGCTGGGCCCCGGGGGGAAGTTCCTTGGCCTCCCATGTCTCGCCGCCGTCGTGAGTCTCGTACAGCTGGTTGGCGACGGCGCCTCCGGCGAGCCAGCCATGCGAGGGAGTCGAGAAGCGGATAGCCCCCGCAACCGGGAGCGCGAAAGTCGACCAGGTCGCGCCGGCGTCGCTGGTCCTCAGCAGGACAGCGCTGCTGCCGGCACTGCTGGTTTGAGCCCGCGCCATCAGCCAAGCCGTTCCCGCTCGATGGACGGCCAGAGATCCACCGACGTATTCGCCCCGGCCAAGGCTGACCGTCTGCCGATTGGTCGACCAGGTCTCACCACCGTCGGTCGTACGATGCGTCAAGACCTCGGACGAAGTCGGTGGCATCGGTGTGTCAACCACCGCCGGACCGGTGTTGGGGGGAGGAGGGGGAAGCGCCGTGGGTAAAGACCGACTTCCGCCCTCCCGGCCCCCGGAGGCCGAGTAGGAGCCTCCAGGGGCTGTTGGTGCCGGAGCGGGAGCCGGAAGTCCCGATGTGGGCGGCGCGGTGGAACTTTCGTGCGTTCCCGCCGGCAAGGTCTGGACGCGTACGGCCCACGCGCTCATGTCATCGAGGGCCGAGAAGGCTCTGAAGACGCCCAAACCATCGACGACCCCCCGGAGGCCGGGTGGCGTCACATCGGCGGGGCCCGTGCCCGCTCGGGCTCGTAGCACCTGCGAGCCGGTCACGACCCAGGCACCCGCCGGCTCAGGGACATGGATGATCAGGGATGGTCGGGACGCCCTTAGCTGGCTGTCCGCTGAACCGTGGGGGCCCGCGGATTGACCCTGGCTCCGGACCTCTCCGCAGCCACTGAGAAGCGTGGTGATGGTCAGAGCGGCGAAGATGCCGGCCCCGCGATAGTGAGCATGCGCTCGTCTCCCTGTGCACGAAGCCATGGTCCGCGCCCACCTTTCGCCAGCCGACGTGTTGCCGTTCGAGCGTCCTTGGGAGGAGACGACCCGTGATCGTGACGCCGGATGTCGGGCCCAGTATTCAGCATCCCGGATGGGCCGTGCGGGGTTGGCGGCTGCGGGTGGTCTGGGGCACGGGGGCCGCCACCTAGGGTTGGGCCCGAGCAACGACGACCCACGGAGGCTGCCGACGACATGCAGATCGGGATGATCGGCCTGGGCCGGATGGGCGCCAACCTGGCCCGGCGCCTCATGCACGCCGGCCACGACTGCGTCGCCTACGACGTCGACCCGGCGGCCGTGGAGCGGGTGGCGGCCGAGGGGGCCGTGCCCGCGGCCTCGCTAGGCGAACTGGTGGCCAAGCTCGAACGGCCCCGGGCGGTGTGGATAATGGTCCCGGCTGCCTTCGTGAGCTCCACCGTCGACGAGCTGGCCACCCTCCTCGACGAGGACGACACGATCATCGACGGCGGCAACACGTACTACCGAGACGACATCCACCGGGCCGAGGCCCTGGCCGAGTTGGGCATCCACTTCGTCGACGTGGGCACCAGCGGGGGGGTGTTCGGGCTGCGGCGGGGCTACTGCTTGATGATCGGGGGCGAGGACGAGACGGTCGCTCGCCTGGGCCCGGTGTTCCGCGCCCTGGCCCCGGGGGCGGAGTCCGCTCCCCGCACCCCGGGCCGCTCCGGGGATCCCACCACCGCCGAGCACGGCTACCTCCACGTGGGCTCGTCAGGTGCCGGCCACTTCGTGAAGATGGTCCACAACGGGATCGAGTACGGGATGATGGCCGCCTTCGCCGAGGGCCTGGCCATCTTGGACAAGGCCGACATCGGCACGCGGCCCCGGGCGGGCGACGCCGAGACGGCCCCGCTCTCGAACCCGGCCTACTACCAGTACGACATCGACACGGCGGCCGTCACCGAGCTGTGGCGCCGGGGCAGCGTGGTCGGCTCGTGGCTGCTCGACCTGCTGGCCGCCGCCCTGGTCGACGACCCGCACCTGGATGGGTTCGGCGGCCGGGTGTCCGACTCCGGCGAGGGCCGCTGGACGGTAATGGCCGCCATCGACGAGGGCGTGCCCGCCCACGTCCTGACGGCCGCCCTGTTCGAGCGGTTCAGCTCGCGGGGGGAGGGCCTCTACGCGGCCAAGGTGCTGTCGGCCCTGCGCAAGCAGTTCGGCGGGCACGAGGAGCTGGAGATCGAGGAGCCTCCGCCCGGCAGCCCGCCGTCGTGACGGCCATCAGCTCCACGCCGGAGTGGGCCGCGCTGGCTGACCACTCCCGGGCCCTGGCCGGGGCCCACCTGCGCGACCTGTTCGCGGCCGACCCGGCCCGGGGCGAGACCTTCGTGGCCGAAGCCGGCGACCTCTACCTCGACTGGTCGAAGAACCGGGTGACGGCCGAGACCATGGGCCTGCTGGTCGAACTGGCCCGGCGGGCCGGCCTGCGGGCGCGCATCGACGCCGTGTTCGCCGGGGAGCGGGTGAACGTCACCGAGGGCCGGCCCGTCCTCCACGTGGCCCTGCGCGCCCCCCAGGGCGCGACCGTCATGGTGGACGGGGAGAACGTCGTGGCCGACGTGCACCGGGTGCTCGACCAGATGGCCGCCTTCGCCCGCCAGCTCCGGGCCCGCCAGTGGCTGGGCCACACCGGCCGGCCCGTGGTCAACGTGGTCAACATCGGCATCGGCGGCTCCCACCTGGGCCCGGCCATGGCCGCCTCGGCCCTGCGGGACTTCGCCGACCGGGGCCTGACCGTGCGGTTCGTGTCCAACGTGGACGGGGCCGACTTCGCGGAAGCGACGCGCGACCTCGACCCCCTCCAGACCCTGTTCGTGGTCGCCTCCAAGACCTTCACCACCTCCGAGACACTGACCAACGCCCGCACGGCCCGCCAGTGGCTGCTGGCGGCCGCCGGCGGCGACGAGGCGGCCGTGGCCCGCCACTTCGTGGCCGTGTCGACCAACGCAGTGGAGGTCTCGGCCTTCGGCATCGACCCGGCCAACATGTTCGTCTTCTGGGACTGGGTGGGGGGCCGCTACTCGATGTGCTCGGCCATCGGGCTCCCGCTGATGGTGGCCATCGGCCCCGACAACTTCGCGGCCATGCTGGCGGGCGCCCACGAGATCGACGAGCACTTCCGCACGGCTCCGTTCGAGGCCAACCTGCCCGTCCTCATGGGCCTGCTCGGCGTCTGGTACCGCAACTTCATGGGCCTTACCTCCCATGCCGTGCTGCCCTACAGCGAGGCCCTCGGCCTGCTTCCCGCCTACCTCCAGCAGCTCGACATGGAGAGCAACGGCAAGTCGGTGACCCTCGATGGCCAGCCCACGGCGTGGGACACGGGGCCGGTGCTGTGGGGGACGCCGGGCACCAACGGCCAGCACGCCTACTTCCAGCTCCTCCACCAGGGCACGACCGTCGTGCCCTGCGATTTCGTGGGCTTCGTCGAGCCCGGCACCTCGCCCCCGGGCCACCACGACCTGCTCATGGCCAACTTCTTCGCCCAGACCGAGGCCCTGGCCTTCGGTCGCACTCGCGGGGAGGTGGAGGCCGAGGGAGTGCCCGCCGAGCAGGTGCCCCACCGCACGTTCGCCGGCAACCGGCCCACCAACACCCTGCTGGCGCCCCGGCTCACGCCCGCCGTCGTGGGCCAGCTCGTCGCCCTCTACGAGCACAAGGTGTTCACCCAGGGGGTGATCTGGCAGGTCAACTCGTTCGACCAGTGGGGGGTGGAGCTGGGCAAGGTCCTGGCCGGCCGCATCCACCCCGAACTGGTGGCCTCCGGCGACGGCCCCGAGCCCCTGCTGGCCCACGACAGCTCGACCAACGCCCTCATCGGCCGCTACCGCGCTGGGCGCTGAGGTCGAGTAGGGCGTAGGCGCGGCGTACGGCCGCGGCCACGAACGTCGGAGGGAAGGGCCATCGTGCTCGGGCCTCCTCCACCGCGCCGTCGACGGGTACTTCGCCCACCCACAGGTCACGCACGGCCCGGGCCGCCTCCGCCAGGGCCCGCTGCTGGGCTACGACGAAGCCCCGGTCGACCACCCGCCCGTGCCCCGGCACCACCCGGTCGCCCTCGCGCAGCAGGCCCACCAGCCGGGCGGCGGCCAGGGGCCACTCCAGGGGGAAGCTGTCGTCGCCGTAGCTGGGCGGCCCCGACTCCTCGACCAGGTCGCCGGCGAAGGTGACCCCTGCCCCGGCCACGGTCACCACGACGTCGCCCGCGGTGTGGGCCGGCCCCAGGTGGCGCAGCACGACGGTGCGGTCGCCCAAGTCGACGTTCACGGCCCGCTCCACCGGGTGAGAGGGCGGCGGGCTGACGGTGGCCGCCAGCGAAGGGTGGCCCCACAGCCCGGCCTCGGCTCCTGGGCCGGTGAAAGCCAGGTTGCCGGCGACGTGGTCGAAGTGGTCGTGGGTGTTCACCACCCAGCGAGGCGCCCGGGGGTCCAGGCGGCGGACATCGGTGCGGAGCTGCTCGCCCTCGGCGGCCGTCGACCGGGTGTCGACCACCATCACGCCCGCGGTGCCCACGACCACCCCGACGGTCACGTCCCAGGGTTGGTAGCGCCGGGCGAACACGCCATCGCCGACCTCGGCCCAGTCCCCGCTCACTCGCCCAAGTGTGGCCGGCGCGGCGCCCGGCGCGGTGTACAGGTTCGATAAAGGCGTCCGGTGAGGCTCCGCGGGGCGCCTACTCTCGGCTCGTGCCAGATACCACCGACATCCTCATCGTGGGCGGGGGCTTCGGCGGCGCCTTCGCCGCCCGGTCCCTCGAAGCCCTCACCGGCGGCCAGGGAGTGCGGGCCACCCTCGTCGCCCCCGACAACTTCCTGCTATTCTCGCCCATCCTGCCCGAGGCCGCCTCGGGCACCATCGAGCCCCGCCACTCCGTGATCCCCCTGCGGGAGCTGGTCCACGAGACGGCCGTGATCGCCGGCCACGTCGAGTCCATCGACCTGGAGGCCCGCCACGCCCAGGTCGTCGACAGCGGCGGGCACGAGCGCCAGGTGTCCTGGCGCACGCTCGTGCTGTCCCCCGGGTCGGTCCCCACGGTGGCCCCCGTCCCCGGGCTGCTCGAGCACGCCGTGGGCTTCAAGACCCTGGCCGACGCCATCTGGCTGCGCAACCGGGTGCTCCACCAGCTCGAGGTGGCCGACAGCGAGCCCGACGCCGAGCGCCGGCGCCGGCTGCTGACCTTCACGTTCATCGGCGGGGGCTACGCCGGGGTAGAGGCCCTGGCCGAGCTGGAATCGCTGGTGCGCGACGCCCTACGCCGCTACCCCCGCCTCGAACCGTCCGACCTGCGGTGGGTCCTGGTCGAGGCCCAGGACAGCCTCCTGCCCGGCCTCGACCGCCGCCTGGCCAAGTACACCGAGCGCGACCTGCGCCGCCGGGGGATCGAGGTCTACCTGCCGACCCGCATGACGAGCTGCGAGGACAAGCGGGTCGTGCTCTCGGACCCCCTGGTCCAGCCCTACGTGTCCGAGACCATCGTGTGGACGGCCGGCCAGCGCCCTTCGCCCCTGCCCGCCAGCTTGGGCCTGGAGCTCGACGAGCGAGGGCGGGTGATCGTGGACGACCACTTGCGCGCTCGCGGGCGCAGCGACGTCTACGCCCTGGGCGACTGCGCGGCGGTGCCGGCTCCCGAGGGCGGGACGTGCCCGGCCACCGCCCAGCATGCACTGCGCCAGGGCCTGCTGTGCGGGCACAACCTGGCCGCCGACTACGGCGTGGGCAAAGCCAGGCCGTTCACGTACCGCAACCGGGGCCTGGCTGTCACCCTGGGCCGGGGCCGGGGCACCGCCCAGGTCCGCCAGTTCACGTTCACGGGATGGCCGGCGTGGCTCATGGGCCGCAGCTACCACTTGCTGATGATGCCGGGCCTCGGCCGCAAGGCCCGGGTGGTCAGCGACTGGACCATGGGGATGCTGTTCCCCCGCGACGTGGCCCAGCTCGGCCAGCTCGGCCAGCCGTCGCCCCTCGCCGACTAGGCGGGTCGGACCTACATCCGGTTCAGTTGCTGTGGCACTCGCACTGGCAGCCGAACCCGCTGTCGTTCTCGGACAGCAGGTTGGCCCACCAGGCCGGGCAGTCTTCGTGGTCGCCCCGGCTGCACTGGCCGGTGATGGGCTTGAGGGCCACGACCGCGGTGGCCGTCCCGATGGCCGCCAGGGAGATCATCGAGGAGACCAGGAGCCGGCTCTTGGCTTTGGCCAAGCAGTCCTGCTCGGGCAGGATGAGCCCCACGGGCTGCTCGCTCTCGGGCTTGCCCCCTAGCAGCGGCGGGCCGCACCTGACCCCTTCGGCGAAGTCGAAGGGCAGGAACGACCAGGCGACGGCCAGGAACATGATGGCCAGAGCGCCGAACGGCGAGAGCTTCTGGACCTTGGTCACGCCGTTCTCCGGACGCGCAACTCGGCATTCCTCCCAGTCGACAATGGCGGGCGAGCGATCGTAATCGTTACTGGCCCCGGGCCAGGAGGGCTTCGGCGATCTGGACGGCGTTGAGGGCCGCCCCCTTGCGCAGGTTGTCGCCCACGACGAACAGGGCCAGGCCGTTGGCCACCCCCGGGTCGCGGCGGACCCGGCCCACGATCGAGGGGTCGCGGCCGGCGGCGGCCAGAGGTGTGGGCACGTCGGCCAACTCCACGGCGGGGGCGGCGGCCAGCAGGGCGAGGGCGTCCTCGACGCTCAGCGGGCGCTCGGTCTCGACGTTGAGGCTGAGCGAGTGACCGGTGAAGACGGGCACGCGGACACAGGTACACGACACGCCCAGATCGGGCAAGCCGAGGATCTTGCGGCTCTCGTTGCGGAACTTCTGCTCCTCGTCGGTCTCCCCGCTGCCGTCGTCGACCAGCCCGCCGGCCAAGGCGACGACGTTGAAGGCGATGGGGGCCACGAACTTGTCGGGCGCGGGCATCTCCACGGCCGAGCCGTCGTGGGCCAGCTCGGCGGCCCGGTCGCCCACCTTGCGGACCTGCTCGTCGAGCTCGGCGATGCCCTTGACCCCCGCGCCGGACACCGACTGGTAGGTGCTGACCACCACCCGGCGCAGGCCGGCGGCGTCGTGCAGGGGCTTGAGCACCGGCATGGCCACCATCGTCGTGCAGTTGGGGTTGGCCACGATCCCCTTGGGCACCGACGCCAGTGCCCCAACGTTGACCTCGGGCACGACCAGGGGCACGTCGGGGTCCATCCTCCACGCCGACGAGTTGTCGACCACCAGCGCGCCGGCCTCCGCCACCCGGGGCGCCAGGTGGCGCGAGGTGGTGGCACCGGCCGAGAACAGGACGATGTCGAGACCCTGGTAGTCGGCGGTGGCCGCGTCCTCGACGGTGATCTCCCCGCCGGCCCACGGCAGGCGGCGGCCCGCGGAACGCGACGAGGCGAACAGGCGGAGCCGGTCCACCGGGAAGCCGCGCTCCTGGAGCACCGAGAGCATGACGCCCCCCACCAGACCGGTAGCCCCCACCAGTCCGACCCGGGCACCGCTCATGAGGACGGCTCCGAGTCAAGTTCAAATACCGTGTGCAGCGCCCGGATGCCGTCCTCCACCCGGTCGGCCCGCACCACGCAGCTGATGCGGATCGACGAGGTCGAGATCATCTCGATGTTGACGCCCGACTCGGCCAGCGTCTCGAACATGGTGGCGGCCACCCCCGGGTTGGTCTTCATGCCTGCGCCCACCAGGCTGATGCGGGCGATGTCGGCGTCGTGGGTCACGCCCTCGGCCCCCAGGTCGGCGGCCACCCCTTCGCTGATCTTCAGGCCGGTCGGCAGGTCGGACAGGGGCAGCGTGAAGGAGATGTCGGTGGTGCCGTCGACCGAGGTGTTCTGCACGATCATGTCGACGTTCACGCCCTCCTCGGCCAGCGCCCGGAACAGCCGGGCGGCGATGCCGGGACGGTCGGGGACGGCCAGGATCGTGACCTTGGCCTCCGAGGTGTCGTGGGTGACGGCCGAGATGATGGCCTGTTCCATGCTGTCTGCCTCCTCGCGGACCCACGTCCCGGGAGCCCAGGTGAAGCTGGACCGGACGTGGAGCGCGACATGGTGGTTGCGGGCGAACTCGACGGACCGCAGGGCCAGAACCCGGCCGCCGGTGGCGGCCATCTCCAGCATCTCCTCGTAGGAGACCGAAGCCAACTTGCGGGCCTTGGGCACGACGCGGGGGTCGGCGGAGTAGACGCCGGCCACGTCGGTGTAGATCTCACACACGTCTGCGCTCAGGGCGGCGGCCAAGGCGACCGCGGTGGTATCGGAGCCACCCCGGCCCAGGGTGGTGATGTTGCGGTCGGGGGACATCCCTTGGAACCCGGCCACGACCACGACCTGGCCCTGGGCCAGGGCCTCGCGCAGGCGGTCGGCCCGCACCTCGAGGATCTTGGCCCGCCCGTGGGCCGAGTCGGTCAGGATCCCGGCCTGGCTGCCCGTGAACGAGCTGGCCGTGGCCCCCAGCTCGTCGATGGCGATGCACAGCAGCGACATCGAGATGCGCTCGCCCGCGGTCACCAGCATGTCGAGCTCGCGCGCCGGGGGCGACGGGGACAGCTCCTGGGCCAGCCGGATCAGGTCGTCGGTGCTGCGGCCCATGGCGCTCACGACCACGACGACGTCATGGCCCTGGCGGCGCGTGCGGACGACGTGGTCGGCTACGGCTCGGATGCGTTCGGGGCCGTCTACGGACGTGCCACCGAACTTCTGGACGATCAGGCTCACGGGCTTCTGTCAGCTCAGAGGGCGGGGCGGGTGCACACCCAACGTACCAGCGGCCCCGGGGCCCGCCCCCTGGATTGCTACCGTTGGCCTCTCATGGCCAACAAGAAGAGCCCGCGCCAGCGCGACGCGGCCCGGGCCCGGGAGGCTCGGGAAGCGGCCCTGCGGGCCCGCAAACGCAAGGCGGAGCGCCGCAAGCTGGGCATCGTGGTGTTCACCGCCGTGCTGCTGGTGCTGGGCATCAGCGCCTTCGTCGTGACCGACGGCCCGGGCACCGACGTCGAGTCGACGGGCACCATCCCGACAGGCACCCCGGTCAGCCTGTCCCCCGTCCCGCCCGGGGCCACGGTCGAGGGCAGCACGCCCTGCCCGCCGACCGACGGCACGGCCCTGCGCACCACGGTCTTCTCCCAGGCCCCGCCCATGTGCATCGACCCGGCCAAGCGCTATTCCGCCGAGGTCACCACCTCGAAGGGCCGCCTGACGATCGAGCTCGACGCCCGGGCCGCCCCCGTCACGGTCAACAGCTTCGTGGTGCTGGCCCGCTACAAGTACTTCGACGGCATTCCCTTCCACCGCATCATCCCCGGTTTCGTCGTCCAGGGCGGTGACCAGACGGCCACCGGCCGGGGTGGCCCGGGTTACCAGTTCGAGGACGAGCTGCCCGCGGCTGGGGCCTACGAGGTCGGCTCGGTGGCCATGGCCAACTCGTCGGCACCAGGTACCAACGGCAGCCAGTTCTTCATCGTGACCGGCCCGGCAGGCGTCACCCTTCCCCCCCAGTACTCGCTGTTCGGCAAGGTCTCCGAAGGCATGGAGACGGTGCGGGCCATCGAAGAAGCGGGCACGCCCGGCGGCCAGCCCACCCAGGTCGTGACCATCACGTCCGTAACCATCAAGGAGTCCTGAACCAGTGGCCACCGATTGCCCCGCAGCCGACGGCTCCAGCCCCAAGCAGCAGAAGTTCAAGTCCCCACCGCCCATGTGCATCGACCCGGCCAAGCGCTACACGGCCACCATGGAGACCTCCAAGGGCACGATGACCATCGCCCTCGACCCGGCGGCCGCCCCCCTGACCGTCAACAACTTCGTGGTCCTGGCCCGCTACCACTACTTCGACGGGATCGTCTTCCACCGCATCATCCCCGGGTTCGTGCTCCAGGGGGGCGACCCCGAGGGCAACGGGCGG
The DNA here is from genome assembly GCA_040754375.1 of Actinomycetota bacterium. Classification (NCBI taxonomy): domain Bacteria; kingdom Bacillati; phylum Actinomycetota; species Actinomycetota bacterium. Next base: position 19,224 of record JBFMCT010000009.1, on the reverse strand, counting down.
GGTGGCCCCGGCTACCGGTTCGCGGACGAGCTACCCAAACCGGGCCGCTACGAGGTGGGTTCGCTGGCCATGGCCAACGCCGGCCCCAACACCAACGGCAGCCAGTTCTTCGTCATCAGCGGCCCGGCGGGCGTGCGCCTACCGCCGCAGTACTCCCTGTTCGGCAAGGTGGTCAGCGGGCTCGACGTGGTGGCCGCCATCGACGCCGTCGGCTCCCCCGGCGCCGGCACCCCCAAGGAGCGGGTCACGATCAACTCCGTCACGATCACCGAGACGGACGAGTAGCGCGCCCGTCAGTCGCCGGACCGCAAGGCCAACGTGGTGTTCGCCACCCTGGCCTGCTCGGGCAACGACCCCGCCCCCACCAACTCGGGCCAGCCCAACACGGCGGCCACCAAGACCGGCCAGTGCGGGGCGCTGTAGGGCTGCCCCCGCCCAGCCGTCAGTGAGATAGGGCTCCCAGGCCGGTCTCATGGCCGTCGAGGAACACGACCACCTGGCCGGCCCCCTCGACACTCCACTGGCCGTCGGGCGAACGCAGCAGGGCAGTCTGCTCGTCGACGGCCACCACCGGCAGCCCGGCAGGCGCCAGCTTGATGGTCCGGCGGGCCTTGTCGGGTGACCACGTGTCGTGGTGGGGGATCAGCGCGAGCTGGGCCACGAGCCCCAGGCCCAGGGTGAACGCCCCGCCCCGCGGGTCCACCATGGGGTCGCACAGCACCATGGCGCCTGCCGACGAACCGGCCAGCACGGCGCCGTCGCCCCAGGCCGCCACCAGCGCGTGCCACACGGCCGAGTCCTTGAGCACCGAACGCAGGTGCATGGGCGAACCGCCGGCCAGGTAGAGGAAGCGGGCGGCCCGCACGGCCGCGGCGTTGGCCTCGTCCTCGGCGTCGCGCCGGTTGAGCACCATCAGCCCGGTGGCCTTGGCACCCAGGCCGGCGAAGTAGTCCTCGGCCGTGCGTACCGCCCGGTCGGGGTGCTCGTAGGCCGCGGCCGTGGGCAGCACGACGATCTCGGCGCCACCGCTGGCCTTGATCAGGCCGCGGTCGAACGAACACCCGTCCCGCCACTCGCCCCCGCCCACGAGGGCCAGCCATCCGCTCATATGACCGTCACGGGCGTGAAGGATGGGCTGCGCCGGCCCGGTCCCGCCAATCGGCGCCCGGCCGGGACCAGGTCCGCCCGGCCCAGCGCCACGGGCTAGGTGCCGGCGGGCGAGCGCCAGCGCCTGCGCCGTCGAGCACCACGGCCAGGGCGGCGGCCATGGCCGCCACCTGCTCGGGTGAGGCCGGCCCTCCCCCGACGACCGTGATCTGTGGCCCCCGGCTCACAGGGGCACGTTGCCGTGCTTGCGGCGGGGCCGGTCCTCGCGCTTGGAGCGGAGCATGGCCAGGCCCTTGACCACCATGGCCCGGGTCTGGGCGGGCTCGATCACGTCGTCCACGTAGCCCCGCTCGGCGGCCACGTAGGGGTTGGCGTACTGCTCGGTGTACTTGTCGACGAGCTCGGCCCGCAGCGCCTCGGGGTCGGCGGCGGCGTCGAGCTCGCGCCGGTGCAGGATCTCCACCGCCCCGTGGGGGCCCATGACCGCCAGTTGGGCCGAGGGCCAGGCGTAGGCCAGGTCGGCCCCGATGGACTTGGAGTTCATGACCACGTAGGCCCCGCCGTAGGCCTTGCGGGTCACGACCTGCACGCGGGGGACGGTGGCCTCGCAGAAGGCGTAGAGCAGCTTGGCGCCGTGGCGGATGATGCCGCCGTACTCCTGGTCGGTGCCGGGCAGGAAACCGGGGACGTCGACGAAGGTGACCAGCGGGATGTTGAAGGCGTCGCACGTCCGCACGAAGCGAGCCCCCTTCTCCGACGAGTCGATGTCGAGCACGCCGGCCAGCACCCGGGGCTGGTTGGCGACCACGCCCACGGGGTGGCCGTCGAGGCGGGCGAACCCGCACACCAGGTTGCGGGCCCAGCCAGGGGCGTACTCCACCAGGTCGCCGTCGTCCACCACCGCCCGGACCACGTCGAGCACGTCGTAGGGCTGGTTGGCGGCCACGGGGACGATCTCGACCAGCTCGGGGGCCAGGCGTCCGGGGTGGTCGGTGGGCCGGGACCACGGGGGCGGCTCGCCGCTGTTGGACGGCAGGAACGACAGCACCCGGCGCACGTGGTCGAGGCAGGCCCGGTCGTCGGGAGCGGTGAAGTGGGCCACGCCCGAGCGGGAGGAGTGGGTCACGGCCCCGCCCAGCTCCTGAAGGGTCACGTCCTCGCCGGTGACCGCCTTCACCACGTCGGGGCCGGTGATGAACATGTAGGACGTGTCCTCGACCATGAACACGAAGTCGGTCAGGGCCGGGCTGTAGACGGCGCCGCCCGCGCACGGGCCCATGACCACGCTGATCTGGGGGATCACGCCCGAGGCCGCCGCGTTGCGGTGGAAGATGCCGCCGTAGCCCACCAGGGAGACCACGCCCTCTTGGATGCGGGCCCCGGCCCCGTCGTTGAGCCCGATGCACGGGGCACCAACCTTGGCGGCCATGTCCATGACCTTCTGGACCTTCTCGGCGAACACCTCGCCGAGCGACCCCCCGAAGACCGTGAAGTCCTGGGAGAACAGGAAGACCTGGCGGCCCTCGACCGTTCCCCAGCCGCACACCACGCCGTCGGTGTAGGGCCGGCTGTCGAGGCCCACCCCCTCGGCCCGGTGGCGGGCCAGCATGTCGGTCTCGACGAACGAACCCTCGTCGAGCAGGTAGGCGATCCGCTCGCGGGCGGTCATCTTCCCCCGGGCGTGCTGGCGCTCCACCGCCGAGGCCGAGCCGGCGTTTAGAGCCTCCTGCTTGCGCCGCCGGAGGTCGTCGAGGCGGCCGTCCATCGGCGTCAGGCTACCGGCTGGCCCGGGCCGCTCGTTCGACCAGGCGCGGGCCGTTCACCTGCGCGGCGATGGCGGCCAAGGCGGGGGTGGGGCCCGTCCAGCGCAGCTCGTCCACGTCGGCCAGCACGGGGGCGTCGGCCCGCAGGGTGGCCAGGTCACGGAACAGCAGGGCCAGCTCGCGCTGTTCGGCCAGGGTGGCGGCCAGGCGTTCACGGCCGCGCACGTCGACTCCCTCCCAGCGCAGGGCCAACTCGGGGATGTCCTCGATATGGGGGTAGCGGGCCAGCACGGCGCTGGCCGCCTTCTTGCCCCAGCCGGCCAGGCCCGGGAACCCGTCGGCCGAGTCGCCCACCAGGGCCAGCCAGTCGGGCACCGACTCGGGCCCGATGCCGTAGCGGGCCCGCACACCGTCCTCGTCGGTGGTCACTCCCTGGCGGCGGTCGACCTGTACGACCCGCCGGCCCTGCACGCACTGGGCCAGGTCCTTGTCGGGGGTCATGATCTGCACCTGGTCGACCCGGGGGTCGGCGGCCGCCGCGGCTGCGGCCGCGGCCAGGGCGTCGTCGGCCTCCAGCTCGACCATGGGCCACACCTTGAACCCCAGGGCGGCCAGGCCCTCCTCCAGCAGCCCGAACTGGTCGAGAAGCTCGGGTGGCATGCCCATGCTCGACTTGTAGCCCGGCCACATGTCGTTGCGGAACGACTCGATCACGTGGTCGGTCGCCACCCCCACGTGGGTGGCGCCCTCCTCGACGAGCTGCAGCACGCTGCCCATCACCCCCCTCGTCCCGGCGAAGCGGTCGCCCTCCTCCCGCCCCGCGGCCGCCCCCCCGTAGTGGTGCCGGAACAGCTCGTAGGTGCCGTCGACCAAGTGGACGTCCATGGCATTGCTCCTGCTCAGAGGCGGTTTCGGGTCGCCGACAGCGAGATCGATACGACCAGCCTGTCACAGAGGGCCCCGGACGAAGGCGGCTCCCCGGCCGTTGGCTGACCCGACTTCCCGACCCAACCGGTCGGTCAGGTCGGGGGCGGCTGGACCAGCTCGATCAGGGTGCCGAAGGCAGACGATGGATGGAGAAAGGCCACCGTGGTGCCACGACCGCCGGGACGCGGGACGGCGTCGACGGGCCGGGCCCCGGCGGCCACCGCCGCGGCCAGGGCGGCCGCGCAGTCGTCGACCCGGTAGGCCACGTGGTGGAGACCCTCGCCCCGGCGGTCGAGGAAGCGGGCCACGGTCGAGCCCGGGTGGGTGGGGGTGATGAGCTGCACCCACGACTGGGCCACAGCCAGCATGGCCTCCTCGACGCCGTCGCTCTCGACGACCTCCCGGTGGTCGAGCTCGGCTCCCAGCACCTGGCGGTACCACCCGATGGCGGCGTCGAGGTCGCGCACGGCCACGGCCACGTGGTCGATCTCGGTCAGCACGCCCGGCCCGGCCTGGTCACTGGTGGCCATGATCGTCGCCCTCCCCACCGCCGGCAAGGTGGTGGACCGACCGCCAGCCTCGCGGCCCGACCATCAGCAGGTCGAGCAGGTCGACGCCCCCGGCCGCACACCGGGCCCCCACGCCCCGCAGAGCCGCGACCTCGGGCCTGGGGAGGTAGCTGCCGAGGCGCTCGCGCACGACGCCCAGCACGATGCCCGATACGCCGGCCGGGGCGGCCACTTCGAGGGCGAGGGTCACGAGGCTGGGCACAGCCGCGGCCGTCGCACCGTCGGCCACCACTGACAGCAACAGGCGGTGCGAACTGTCGCACATGAGCATGACCACGGCCGGGCCGGCGGCCGGCGGGGACGAGAGGCGGATGGCGGCCACGGCGCCGGCCGGGCCTTGCAGGACAGGCTCGGACGAGCCCGGCCCGTGGGTGGTGCAGCGGTGCCGCACGGCAATCCTCCTGGGTATGAGAGATCATCCAGGGGGAAGAGATGCCACAGCATATGCCGTGGGTGTGACAACTACCAAGCGCTCGGTCAGCCCTCGAGGTCGCGGCGTCCTTCGAGGGCCCGGCCCAGGGTCAGTTCGTCGGCGTACTCCAGGTCACCGCCCACGGGGAGGCCGCTGGCGATGCGGGTGGCCCGCACGCCTAGGGGCTTGAGCAGCCTGGCCAGGTACATGGCCGTGGCCTCGCCCTCGATGGTGGGGTTGGTGCACAGGATGACCTCGGTGATCCCCTCGGGCTCGATGCGAGCCAGCAGCTCGCGCACCTTGAGCTGCTCGGGCCCGATCCCCTCGATGGGGCTGATGGCGCCTTGGAGAACGTGGTAGCGCCCGCGGAACTCCTGGGTCTTCTCGACAGCAACGACGTCACGAGGCTCCTCGACCACGCACACGATGGTGGTGTCGCGGCGGTCGTCGGCGCAGATACCGCACTCGTCGCCCTCGCACACGTTCCAGCAGCGGCGGCAGAAGCCCACCTTGGCCTTGGCCTCGGCGATGGCGTTGGACAGCCGGGTGGCGTCCTCCACGGGGACCTTCAGGATGTGGAACGCGATGCGCTGGGCCGACTTGGGCCCGACACCCGGGAGGCGTCCCAGCTCGTCGATGAGGACCTGGACGGGCCCGGCGTACACCTCGGGCGCGCCGCGTTCAGCCGAGAAGCCCGGAGCCGCCCGCCAGCGGGCCGAGGTCGATGGTGCCCATGGCCTTCTCGGAAAGCTCGGTGGCCCGGGCCACGGCGTCGCGCACGGCCGCCAGGACAAGGTCCTGGAGCATCTCCACGTCGCCCGGGTCGACCACCGACGGGTCGATGGTGACGTCGAGGAACTCGAGGTTGCCGGTGACCCGCACCTTGACCATGCCCCCGCCCGACTGGCCCTCGACCTCGGCCTCGGCGGCGCTCGCCTTGGCCTGGTCGAACTGCTCCTTCATGGCCTGGGCCTGCTTCAGCAGTGCCCCGAGGTCGGGCATTGCCGGTGTGCCGTCGGTCATCGCTCCTCCTCCACCACCTCGGCGCCCTCGAAGACGTTCAGGATGTGCTCGAGAGGCGAGGGTACCGCCCCGGGCGGAGCATCGGTCAGATCCTCCCAGGCCACGGGCACCTCCTCCTCGGGCTCGGGCCCCGACGGCTCGACCAGCGGCTCCCCCGGGCTCGCGAGCGGGGCCGGTCTCGCCTCGCCGTCGACCACCAGCCGGAGCCGGACGCGCCGCCCGAAGTGGGCGGACAGGGCCTCCTCCACCTCGGCCTGGCACTCCCGGCACCGGTCGAGGTGGAACGGGTCGGGCAAGGCGAACACTGCGACCTCGCCCTCGACACCCGTGAACCGCCCAGCTCGAAAGCGCGCCCGGGCCCGCTGGTTGAGCCCTCCCAGCACCTGGTCACCCCAGGCCAGGGTGAGGTCGTCGCGGTTGGGGAACCCGGCGGCCGCCGGGCCTGCGGTCGAGGCCCCGCCCCCCGCCGGACCTGCGGTCGAGGCGCCGCCCCCTGCCGGGTCCTCCCCGCCACTCCCGGGCCCGGCGGCGGAGCCGGTCTGGCGAGGCGACTGCGCCCTCCCCCTCACCCCGCCCAGTGCCTTGCGCCCGCCAGCAGCACCCACACCAGCGCCAGGGCCGGGCGTCGCTTGGTGTTCGTCGCTGTCGGCCGAGCTCGCGGGCGGCTCGGGGTTCGGCGGGGATGGGTCGGGGCCTGCTGGTGGACCGCCGGGGGCCGGAGCCGCCTGTGTCGCGGCCCCCGCAGCGGGGCGCGGAGGCCGGGCCGTCACTTCGTGCTGGGAGGGTGCCTCGACCGCCCGGCGGGCGGCCGCCCGGGCCTCGGCCGGCCCGGATGGCTTGACCGCCTGGGCGGGGCCGGTCCCCGCGGGCGGGCCGTCGCCGGCGCCCCCGGCACGGCCGGGACCGGGACCGGGGCCGCCTGCCGGCCCGGGGGGGCCCTGGCCACCGGCGTCCGCACCCGCCGGCGGGGGGTGCAGGGAGCCCGGGCGGTGGGTACCCGACATGGCCCGTTCGAGGCGGTCGATCCGTTCCAGCAGGGCCTCGGGTGAGGTGTCGAGCTCGGGCCGGCACAGGCGGACTAGGGCCACCTCCAGCAGGACCCGGGGGTCAGGGGCCTCGCGCATGTCGACCAGTGACTGGCCCAGGGTCTCCATGGCCCGAACGGCGGCCGGTCGCCCCAGCCGGCGGCCCTGGCCCTCGACCCGTTCGAGGTCCTCGTCGGGCAGGCCGACCAGGTTGCGGTCGATGGTGGCCAGGAACGCCTGGCGAAGCTGCTCGAGAACCTCCCGGGCGAGCTGGCGAGGGTCGTGGCCCGAGGCCAGCCGTTCGGCCACGGCCACCAGGGCGGCCGACACGTCACGTTCGCACAGGGCCTCGACGAGATCGTCGGCCCCCGGCCCTTCGTGCTCGATCCCTCCGGCAGCGGCCACCTGGTCGAGGGCCGAGAGGGCGTCGCGGGCTGACCCCGAACCCCGCCGGGCCACCAGGTCGATGGCCTCGGGAGCCACGTCGAGGCCGGCGTCGCCTGCGACCCAGCGCAGGTGGTCGGCCAGCACCTGGGCGGCCAGCAGGCGGAACTCGAAGGGCTGGGTGCGGCTCTGGACGGTCGGCAGCACCTTCTGGGGCTCGGTCGTGGCCAGCACGAAGATGACGTGGGCGGGCGGGCTCTCCAGCGTCTTGAGCAGGGCGTTGGCCGCCTCGGTGGTCAGCATGTGGACCTCGTCGACGATGTAGACCTTCCACCGCCCCGGGGAGGCGAGCGAGACCCGGGCGATGAGGTCGCGCATGGCGTCGATGCCCCGGTTGGACGCCGCGTCCATCTCGTTTACGTCGAGGGACCGGCCCTCGGTGATGGCCACGCACGAGTCGCAGACGTCACACGGTTCGCCGTCGGCCACGTTGGGGCAGTTGAGGGCCTTGGCCAGGATGCGGGCCGTGGAGGTCTTGCCCGTCCCCCGCGGCCCGCTGAACAGGTAGGCGTGGGAAACCCGGCCCTCGCGCACGGCGTTGCGCAGCGTGCGGGTGATGTGGTCCTGGCCCTTGACCTCGGAGAAGCGCTGGGGACGGTAGCGGCGGTAGAGGGACTGGTACGCCACGCCCGCCGACACTACCGGGACAGTGGGACACCGCCGCCGCTCGGTGCAGCGGCCAGGCTGGACTGCGGCACACGGACCGGTCCGCTGAGAGCTGCTGCCTTCCGGCCCTGACTCGGTTCACGGGAGCCCGTTGCGCAGGACCCGGCCGCTGCACCCAACGGCGGGCGGCGTCCTGCCAGCACGATAGCCTGGCGGGGTTCAGGAGGGATGCGGGAGCGGCCGAACCGGCACGCCTGGAGAGCGTGTAGGGGGCAACCCCTCGTGGGTTCAAATCCCACTCCCTCCGCCAGAGTGGCCCGTGGCCGGGGGCCGGTAGCGTGCGGGCATGGGCGACGAGGTCGGTGACGAGGTCGCCATGAAGCTGGCCCTGGCCGAGGCGGCCCTCGCCCCCGGCCACGGCGACGTGCCCGTCGGGGCCGTGGCCCTGGTGGCCGGCGAGGTCGTCGCCAGCCGCCACAACGAGCGGGAACTGCTCGGTGACCCCACGGCCCACGCCGAGCTGCTGGCCCTGCGCGACGCCGCCGCGGTCGCCGGCGGGTGGCGGCTCACGGCCGTGACCCTGGTCGTCACCCTCGAACCGTGCCCCATGTGCGCCGGTGCCCTCGTGGCCGCCCGCCTCGGCCGCCTGGTCTTCGGGGCCTACGACCCCAAGGCCGGAGCCTGTGGCTCGCTCTACAACCTGTGCTCGGACCCCCGCCTCAACCATGAGGTCCCGCTGGTCGGCGGAGTGCTGGCGAACGAGTCCAGTAGCCTCCTGACGACCTTCTTCGCCGCCCGCCGCAGGCAGTAGCCTGGGCCCTGGTTCGGAGGGATGCGAGAGCGGCCGAATCGGACGGTCTCGAAAACCGTTGTGGGTACTGCCCACCGTGGGTTCGAATCCCACTCCCTCCGCTGATCTTGAGCCCGACACCGCAGGTCAGACAGGGTGCGGGCCGGTGCCCATACCGGCCCGAAACCGACCGCCCCTGAACCCGATTTTGGGGTGCGGATGGGGTGCGGATCGGCCCGCTCCGGGCGTCCGAGACCGCCACGCACCGTGGTCGCGGGGCCTTCCAGGCGGCGTGGGCCGTACGATGGGGACCGTGAGCGACGCTGCACATGACGCCGGTGACGCGCCCCTTGGGGTCGCCTCGCTGCCGGACGACCTCACCGAGGAGCAGCTCGCGGCGATCCCGGTTTTGGAGTCGGTCGACTCGCTCGTGATTGAGGAGCTGTCCGACGCCGAGGCTGACGCGTTCGCCGCCGCAACGCGCGCCCGGGGGTGGCTCAAACCCCGGGACCGCGGGTGACGCACCCGCTGGAGACCGACTACCTGGTCGTGGGGGCGGGGGCTATGGGCATGGCCTTCACCGACGCCCTGATCGACCACGCCGACGCCCACGTCACGCTCGTCGACCGCCGTCACGGGGCCGGCGGCCACTGGCTCGACGCCTACCCGTTCGTCCAGCTGCACCAGGCGTCGGTGTTCTACGGGGTCGCATCGACCGCCCTGGGCAGCGGCGCCCTCCAGCTGACCGGGCCGGAGAAGGGGCTCGGCGAGCGGGCCCGCAGGTCCGAGGTCCTGGCGTACTTCGACGAGGTCCTGCACCGCCGCTTCGTGGGCACGGGACGGGTCACCTTCCTCGGGGCCAGCGATTACCGCCGGGAGGGCTCGGCCCACCGGGTGACCTCGCTGGTCTCGGGGGAGAGCGTGGACGTCAAGGTGCGCCGCCGGGTCGTGGACGCCACCTACCTGTCCCCGCGGGTCCCGGCTACGACGCCCGCGCCGTTCGAGGTGGCCGACGGGGTCGACGTGGTCCCGGTCAACCGGTTGGCCACGCTGACGGCCAGTCCCACTCGCTTCGTGATCGTCGGTTCGGGCAAGACGGCCACCGACGCGATCGTGTGGCTGCTAGTCAACGGCGTGGGCCCCGACCGGATCGTGTGGGTGCGCCCACGGGACCCGTGGATGCTCAACCGGGCCGTGGTGCAACCCGACCCGGTCGTGGGCCTCGGGCTGGTGGGCGAGACGATGGAGGCGGCCGCGGCGTCCACGTCGCTCGACGACCTGTTCCTGCGCCTCGAAGCTGCGGGTGTGATGCTCCGGGTCGACCCCGGCGTGCTGCCCACCATGGCCAAGACCCCGACCCTCGGCCAATGGGAGCTCGACCTGCTGCGCACGGTCGAGGATGTCGTGCGTCTCGGGCGGGTGCGGCGCGTGAACCGTGACGAGGTCGTGCTCGACCGGGGATCGTTCGCGCTCAGTCCCGGCTCGCTCGTCGTTCACTGCGCGGCCTCCGGGCTGAGCTACCCGCCGCTGGTCCCCATCTGGGGCGCCGACGACATCAAGCTCCAGACGGTCCGGGCCGGCTTCCCGTGCTTCGGGGCGGCGCTGATCGGCTACGTCGAAGCCACCCGTGACGACGACCGTGAGCGCAACCGCCTGTGCCCGCCCAACGCCCTTCCCGACAGCCCGGGGAGCTGGGCGCGGATGATCGTTCGGGGGACCATGGCGTCGCGCGCCCAGTCCGCCGAACCCGACATCGCCGCTTGGGCCAACGGCTGCCTCCTCAACCCGACCCGCATCGACCCCTCCCGGCGTGACGACCCCGACGTGAGGGCGGCCACCGACCGGCTGGCCGAGACCGTCGAGCAGGGCCTCGTCAACCTGGTACGGCTGGCCTACGAGGCCGAGAAAGCGGCTCGGTCCGCCCGCCCCGGCCCTTCCGGGTAGGCGGCAACCGGCCGCTCAGCGGGTCAGTAGCAGGGTCAGAGCCACGCCTCGAAGCTGACCAGGATCTCGTCCTTCCAGTTGCGGCCCGTGATGCGCACGCGCACCCGGTCGCCCCCGTCGTCGTCGATTTCCAGCACGCCGAACTGCCCCGCCCCCGGGAAGGCACCATGGCTGTAGGGCCCGCCCTTCAGGCTGCCGGGGCGGTCGAGTGCTCCTCCATGGGCGACCGGGAAGCCGGAGGCCCCACTGGAGGCGTAGCCGCTGTTGGTGCCGTCGTCGATCGCCACCATGTGGGCGTCGCCGCTCAGCATCAGCAGCCTGATGCCATTTCGGTCGATGAAGTCGGCCACCCGCCGACGTTCCTGATCGAAGCCCGCCCACGAGTCCGCGGCCGGGTTCGCCTCGGCGATCCACGGTGTCGGGCTCACCCAGATGGCGAGCTGGCCGGCGTCACGGGCGGCGAGAAGCTCTTCTTCGAACCACGCCAGCTGGTCTTCGCCGAGTATCGTCCCGCTACCGTCTAGAGCGGGTCTGCGGTATGAACGCGTGTCTGTGAGGATGAAGCGGGCACGGCCTATCACGAAGGATTGCTGGATACCGTCACCACTAGCCAGCACGCCGTGGGGAACATAGGAGCGGTAGGCCGCCTGGGCCATCGGGCGGGCCGGGGAGGACGCATCTGCGTCGTTCCCGCCGTAGTCGTGGTCATCCCATACGTAGGCGATGGGTGCCTTCAGGTACAGGGCCTGCTGGGCCGGCGCACTCAGGGTACGGTCGAGCACGGCCCGAAGCCGCTCACCGTCGGGTTCTGCCACGTTCCCGTAGTGGAAGTCGCCTGTGATGAGGTAGAGCAGCGGGTCGACCCCAGCGATCGCGTCGAAAACGAGGCCGTTCGACCCGGTGCGGGCGCAGGCGCCGAAAGCCACCGTGAACGAGAAGGGACCCTCTCCGGGAGTCCTCACGCGGCCCAAGAATGAACGGTCGAGCACTCCGTTGACGGCCACCCCGTAGTAGTACGACGTGGCTGGGGCCAAGCCGCCGACGACGGCTGTGACCACCCGAGGATCGCTCGGGTCCGACCCCCTAGTGGGGACGAGTCGGGCGGCTTCCCCGTCGGGCGATGCCGATATCCAGACTTCGGCGGGACCGGGCCTGCTGAGCTTGGCCGTAACAGTGACGCCATCGGCGCTCAGCCCACCCGCCCACACCCACGAAAGCGTGTCCGAGCGGATGGCGACCAGGGGCGACTGGGGGTGGGCCGGGCCGAAGTAGTGGTCGTAGATGGCTGACGCGCCGGCCCAGGTCCCTCCGGTGAGAACCGCAGCAGCTGCGGCTGCGGCAACCAATGAGCGAAGAGGTTGCCCGTGCTGCCAGGCGACCCAGAAGAGCAGGGCAGGGGTGACGAAGGCCAAGGCCACCAGAAGGGCCGCCGCCGGCTGGTACTGCAAGGAGGCGAACAGCGCCATGGCGGTGCCGGTAGCAGCCAGCATGACCGCTCCCACGGCCTCCCACCTCCAGGCCACGGCAGCCGCCACGGCCGACAACAGGAGCAGGATGATCTGGACCAGGTCGTCGATGCCACCGTCGGAAAGTGCCCCCTCGGGGGCGCGCGGCAGTCCCACGCTGACCGAAAGGGCAGCTACGGCCACCACGGCCACCACGGCCAACCCCCGGGCCAGTACGCGGGCGCGCCCCGCGACCACCTCGGGGAGCAGCAGCAGCGGTCGGTAACCGCTGTGGTGCGCCGGCCGCGGGTGGATGATCAGCATCGCAATCAGCGCGACGAGGGTGGCGATCAAGGCACCACCAATCACATCGGAGGGCCAGTGGGCGGCGAAGCTCACCCGTGCCCAGCTCGTACCGGCCGCCCCGGCCCCAAGCGTCAAGCCGGTCACCGCCGTCAGCCACCTATGGCGGCTGACCTCGTGGACCGCCAGGGTGACGAAGACGGCCAGGAGGACCGCCTGGATGGTATGGCCGCTTGGGTACGACGACAGCGCCGTGCCCACGACCGGGCTGATCGGCCGGGGCCTGTCCACCACCCCCTTGAGCAGGACGTTGACCACGATGCCGGCCAGGACCGCGGCTGGGTAGGCGGCCGCCAGCCGGGGGGCGCGGCGCCCGAGCACGACAACCGTGATCAAGCTGGTCACCACCGCTACGCCGGTGCGCCCCAGGTCGTCGGCTCGAGTGAGCAGATGGACAGGACCGGTATCACGGACCCGATCGGCGAGGGTCACGTCAGCGCGGTGCACGACGGGGTTTCCCATGGCGACGGCGAGCGTGAGAACGACGCTGGCCGCGGCGACGGCCAGCAGGAGGACCGACGCGGTCCCGTGCCAGCGGGCACCCCACGCGTGGTGGGCGGGATGGTGGTCCGCTCCGTTGCGCACCACCGCGCTCACCTGCACCACCCGGCGGGCGGCCGGAGCGAGCGGACGCCGGCCCAAGGCGGAGAGCCCGAACACGAAACCGGCCGTCCCTACGACGACCACCAGCAACAGGGCGACGGCGAGGATCCAGGCGATCTCGGAGATGTAGCCCCCTGGGCGCAGGTAGTTGAACGTTGCTCCGGGGAGTACGTAAACGGCGAACCCGAGGAAGACGGCACCCACGACGGCGAGCAGCGTCCGGGTGGCCCGGGAGCCGTCCGGTGCGATGGCTGCCTCTTCGCCGCCCAGCACCTCGTCGGCCACGAGGCGGGCCTGGGCCCGGACCAGGGCCTGGCGTCGGTGCCGGCCGAGGACGCGGCCCGTCCATTCCCGGGCCAGCACGAGCAGCGAGTACAAGAGCCCGGCCCCCATCACGGCGGGGACAAACACGTGCAGGGCCTCCTGCTCCGCCTCCGTCCTCGCTCGGGCCGCCAGCGCGCCCCGGCTGTGGCCGTCGGCCGGGGCCCCCTCCACAGGCGGTGGCCCGGCTGGGGCCGGCCCGGCCACGCTCGGCCCGGCCACGCTCGGCCCGGCTACGCTCGGCCCTGCCGCGGGGCCCGTTCCCTGGTCCACCCCATCCTGTTGGCCACCGGAGGGAGCATCGTCGATCACTACGACCTCGCCGCTGCTGCCGTCGACGCTCACCGTGGGGTGCCCCCCGCTGATTCGCTCGACGATGCCGGTGACGTTGACCACCGCCGGCAGGCCCAGTTCCCGGGCGACCACCGCGGCGTGGGACAGCGGTCCTCCCTGTTCCACCACGAGTGCTCCGGCCGTGAGGAACAGGGGGCCCCACGACGGGTCGGTCGTATGGGCGACCAGGATCTCGCCGGGCTCGAGCTGGCCGTCGGCACTAGTCACGACCCGCGCCGGGCCCTCGTAGCTCCCCGCACTTGCCGCCCAACCCTGGAAGTGATCACCGGCGGGGGCCGGGGCGGGGGCGACCGGGGGCCGGCCCACGAACCGGGCGGGCAGCGGCAACGCGGCCGCATGGCCAAAGCGCCGGTGCCGACGGAGCAACTCAGCCCGCGAGGGCCCGTGCCCGGACATGGCCGCGGACAGTTCGGCCGTCCCGAGGTAATCGATCTCGGCTGCCTCGGCGATGCCACCCCTCTCCGCCAGGCGCCGGCCGATCTCCAGGTGGACACGACGGATCTCTCCGCCCATGCTCAAGAGCGCGGACTTGAGTGCCTCCCGCTCCCGGAGCAGGTCGCGCGCATCGTCGACGTGGCGGCGCAGGAGCAGGCCCTGGGTGTCGACGAGGACTCCGGTAAGGACGTTCAACCTCTGCCAGCGGGGCGTGGCCGACAGGAGGTCCTCGGCGGCGCGGGCGTCCAAAGCCCCGTCGGGAGCCCCGGGGTGCCGGGCCGTGGCCGCCCGCACCGCGCGCCAGGCCAAGTCCGGCTCCTCGACCCAGGAGGGACCGCCCATGACCGACCGCGACCCAGCGGCCCGGATCGTCTCTTCGAACCGCGACCGGAACCGCTTGGCCGACTCGCCATCTGCGGCCAGGATGGTCCAGGCCTCACTCCATCGGTGCGCCGCCATGGCTCGGCGGCCCGTAAGCGTGCGCTGAGCCTCAGCAGCCAGCTCCATCCACCGGCGCAGCACCACCGGCGCGTCGGTCCCCTGCGTCAGCCGAGCGGCCAGACCCGACGCTTCCTCGCTCCCCACGTACGGAGCCAGGAAGGCCTCCAAGCGATCGTAAGCTGCTACCGCGCATGCGGCCACGGCCACCTCGGCTCTCGTCCCCCGGGCCAAGATGTCAGCGAGGCGGGCTCGGTAGCCCAGCAGGGCAGAGTCGGAGAGCGAACCGAGGTGCCGGCCGTGGCCGACGATCTCGATGGTTGCCAGCCGGAACACTTCTCCGGCGCCCCGCGCCTGGTGACGAAGGCGAGCCACCCGCCAGTCGTGGGCCAGGCGTCGCAACAACCGGGCCCGACGAGCGTCACTCCCTGTCCCCGCCTCGGCCCCGGTCTCGGGCTCCCCGTCGCCTCCAAAGAGGCTCCGCTCCACGGCACCGGCGCTGGCTCC
The DNA here is from genome assembly GCA_040754375.1 of Actinomycetota bacterium. Lineage (NCBI taxonomy): Bacteria > Bacillati > Actinomycetota > Actinomycetota bacterium. The sequence continues at coordinate 4,148 of JBFMCT010000009.1, read as the reverse complement.
TGGGATGACCGCGGCTGCCCGGCGAAGAAGCCCCAAGTCGAGGGCGGCCTGCGCCCGGACACGGGCCAGGGCGTGAAGGTCGCCACCGGACGAGGGGAGGGCCGAGAGGTCGGCGAGCAAGCAGAGAAAGGCCTCGTCGATGGCCCGGCCGGCCGTGTCCCAAACGAGCGGCGCCAGCAGCCCCGGGAGCGCCTCGGCGATCCCAGTGGTCGTGTAGTCGGCCGCTGGGCTCCAGCGGTCGAACCCGTCGTCGTCAGGCGGGCCGGCGACGGTGATGGGCCGGGACTGGACCACATAGACGGCGGTGCCGTCCCAAGCCCACTCGACATCCTGGGGGCAGCCGAAGGCCGTCTCGGCGTCGAGGGCCAGGCGCGCCACGGCCGCCACCAAGGGTGAGCCCCCTCGGTCAGGGTCGGCACGGGGGACGACGAAGGCCTCCGGCGTGACCTCTCCGCCCACCAACTTGTCAGCGAAGCCCGCGACCGCCTCGACCCGCACGTCGCTTTCGTCGCCCGCGGGGTCGACTGTGAAGGCCACCCCGGCCCGCAGGGGTCGCACCAGTTCCATGAGGATCACGGCCATAGCCGCCTCCTCGTCGCCCAACCCCTGCTCGAGCCGGTAGCGCCGAGCCGCCGGGTGCCAGAGAGAGGCCCACGTCAGGCGCAGGGCCTGCAGGACTGCCGCTGGTCCCACTACGTCGAGGAACGAACGGTATTGACCCGCGAACGAGGCACCACGAAGGTCCTCGGCGCTGGCCGACGAACGAACCGCCAGGGCCCCGCCGGACCCGGCGATGGTCTCAGCCGCCCGGACCACCCCTTCGGTCAGGTCGTCGGGCAGTACGAGGGCGGCGAAGGCGGCGTCGACCTGGGCCCGCTGGCCCTCTTCGTCGGTGTCGGTCGGTGGGAGGTGCACCAGCCACTGCTTCAGGGGCCCCGACACGGCACGCCGGTAGGCGTCGGCGGTGACGACCGCCAGGCGCGGGACCGGGAACCCCAGGGCGACCAGTCGCCACAGCGACCCCGCCTTACCGCCAAGGACGGCCGGGTCGACCTGGTCGCCAGGGAGGACTACGAGTGGGGCATCGGACGGCGAAGTCGTCACCCGTTATCCCCGCGCAGGCTGGCCCGGTACTCGGCGATGCTCCGCTCGGCTATCGCCGCGGGCGGCTCTCCGGTCAGCGCGGAACGAGCTTCCAGCCAGGCCGCCAGATCAGGCCGGACCGGGACCGGTCGCCGGCCGAACTGGAGGCGTACCAGCAACGCAAGCTGCAGCGCGGCCACGAGAAGGAAGACGACGAGGAGGTCGGCGTTGTCGCCCCTGACCGCGTCGACACCGCCCGCAAGGGCGACCGCCACCGTCCCGATGACAACCACCCGTCCCGAAAGCGAACCGAGCATCGAGAGCCACCTCCTCTGCTCTCGAATGATCCAGTCCTCGCAGGGCGGTGAGAAGAGGCGAAGGTCCCATTAGGTACGGCCTGAGACCGCGGTGGACGGCAGCACGAGGGCCGGCGTCGTGGGGTAGGTCCGCCGTGGACAGCCGCGACGGCGGGTCAGAGCCGGGCGTGGACTGTCTGAGCCATGCCTGAGGCGGCGTTGCGCAGGCTGGCCTGGTCTCGCTCGCCGGAGAGGAACACGAGCACGACGGCGTTGTCCCAGCACGCCAGGAAGTTGCCCTGGAGCAGCACCGAGATCGGCTGCCAGACCCATACGGCCGAGTTACCGACCCCGCTCACGGAGTCGGCGGTAGCTTCGGAGGGGAGGCTGTTGCGCTGGGTCGTGCACTCGTCGGCCGCCCGCCCGGGCGCGGGAGCGACCACCGTCAGCGTGGCGCTCGTGCCCCGGTCGACGGTCGTGCCCCAAAAACACGACCGGCCGGCCTCCTGACCAGCGGTCACGCCGTTGCCCAGCAGGCGGGCCACCTCCTCGCGGCTCAGGTGCTCGCAGGCGGGCCGGCTGATGTTGCCCGTGCCCGTCGCGGGCAGGGTGCTCACGGGGGCCACGGTCGAGACTGGCCCCCCGCCGGGGCCGCTGGCCAGCTCGGCGCCGCCGCCACTGCCGCCCCCGCACGCGGCCAAGACGAGGGCGACCACCCCGGTGGCCACTGCCTGCATGCCAGCCCGTCTCAACCGTTGCCCGGCCCGCACCATCCCCGAAGGCTAGGCCACCTCCGGGCCCAGCCGGGACCGCCCCCGCCCATCCCCGGACAACTACCCTGGCCGCTTGCGATGCGTGGGCGGGAGGTCTGTGGTGGATGAGCCCCCGGCTCGGGCCCAGCGAGCGCCGGCCAGCCGGGGGCGCCGGCCCCGAGGCGGCTGAGCCTCGTTGCCACGTTTCGTCCGGGCGTGGGCGCTGGTGGCGTACGTCGTGCTGGCCGCCTGCGGGGGCGGGGGCGCTGGCGACGGCGCCCTGCCGGGGGCCGCGGACGGGCGCGACGGCGTGCGGGTGGCGGTCACCGAGGACATCTGGCCACTCACCGGCCAGGGCCCGGCGTCCAAGGCCTTCGCCGCCGGAGACCTCAGCGTGGGCGTGTACGAACCCCTGCTGCGCCTCGGGACCGACTTCACCGTCCAGCCCGGGCTGGCCGAGCGCTGGGAGATGGTCGGGGACCAGACGTGGAGGTTCCACCTGCGCCGGGGCGTGTCCTTCCACGACGGTCGCCCGTTCACCGCTGACGACGTGGTCTGGTCGTGGACGGGCCGCCAGTTCCTCTCGGCGGCCGTGACCGGCGTCCTCGACCGCATCGACAAGCTCGACGACCACACCGTCGACTTCGTCCTGAACAGCCCCAACCTCCGCCTGCCCGAACAGCTCGTGCACCCCGAGGGCCCGATCGTCCCCAACGGCAGCCACAACGACTCGACTCCTCCGGCGGGCACCGGGCCCTTCAAGGTCGTCGATTACCGGCCCCGCCAGCGGGTGGTGGTCGAACGCCACGACGGCTACTGGGGCGAGAAGGCCCGGCTGGAACAGGTGACCTTCGTGTTCATGCCCGACCCGGCCGAGCGGGTCGAGGCCCTGCTGGCCGGCGAGGTCGACGTGGCCGCCAACGTGCCGTGGGCGTCGGTCGCCGCCATCGAGGCCAGCGGTCGGGCCACCGTCGCCCGGGCCCCCGCCGGGGCCACCCAGGTCCTGTCGTTCACGACAGCCGGTGCGCTGCCTGACCGCGAGGTCCGCCAAGCGGTGGCCCTGGCCGTGGACCGGTCGGCCTACATCACGGCCGTGCTCGGGGGCAACGGCGAACCGGCCCGGTCCCTGAGCCCGCCCGCCGTGCTCGGGACGGCCGCCTCCCAGCTGGCGGTTGTGGGCTTCGACCCGGCGGCCGCCCGGCGCACCCTCGACGATGCCGGCTGGCGGGCCGGCCCCGACGGCGTGCGGGCCAAGGACGGCAGGCGCCTGACCCTCGCCCTGGTCGCCGGGCCCGCCCTTCCCGAGGAAGGGCTGAGAGCCATCCAGGGCCAGCTCCGGGAGGTGGGCATCGAGGTGGCCACCCGCCACGGCGCCGACATCACCACCCACCAAGAGTTCCGCCAACGGGGCTACGACCTCGAACTGGCCATGCCCAACCAGAACGACGCCAACCCGTTCTTCCTCTTGGCGGGACGGGCGGCCGGCGGCCACGCCGACGTCGCCCGTACGGCCGACAGCCGCCAGGGCGTGCAGCAGGTGGCGGTGGCGGCCACCCACACCCAGGTCGTCGACGAACTGCTCGTGGTCCCGCTGGCCCACGTGCCCCGCCTCTACGGCCTACGCCCCGGCATGCACCTGGCCGACCTGCACCCCTCGGCCATCAACCAGTCCTGGGCCGCCCTGACCGCCTCCCGCTAGAGCCCGGCCGGGCCGGCCCGGAGCCGACCGGCGCCGAGGCCGAAGGCGAATGGGCCGATCGGGCCATTTCCCCTCGAATCGGTCAAGGTCGTCACCTACGACTACGCGGGGGCGGCGACCCCCTCACCACCTCGGCCTCCGAAGCGGGGCTGGGCCCGCTCACGACGAAGGTGGACCTGGGCGGGCGCCCGGTGTCCTACACCGACGTCTGGGGCTGGACCACCACCCGGTCCTACGACCAGGCCGGCCGGCCCACGGCTGCCCACGGCCCCCGGGGGGCCACGGCCGTCGTCTACGGGGCGGCCACCGGGGCCGTCG
>JBFMCT010000008.1 GCA_040754375.1 Actinomycetota bacterium | reverse complement strand
GCCGCCCTCTGCGCCGAACTGAGCTCCACCGACACCGTCTATCCCGGCACCGACCTCGTCCTCCGCTACAGCGTCAAGGCGCCCTGAGCACCTCAGGGACTATGGCGCGTAGGTCAGGAGTCCTGGAAGCAGACCGCGGCGTTCGAGCGCAATGAGGAGTACTGGGGCGAGAAGCCCAAGGTGAAGCGCTTCGAGATCCGTTTCATCCCCGACCCCGTGGCCCGTCTCCAGGCGCTGCGCTCGGGCCAGGTCGACTTCGTCTACGACCTTCCGCCCGACGCCACCAAGTCGCTCGAGGGCGACCCCAACTTCAAGATCGTCCGCTCCGACCCGGGCCGCAACCACCTCATCTACATCAACGTCAAGCCCGAGCGCATCACGTCCGAGAAGGCCGTCCGTGAGGCCGTCACGTACGCCTTGGACCGGGAGACCTACGTCGACGTCGTGCTCGAAGGCAACGGCGAGCCGGGCCGGTGGATGGCTCCCCGCAGCGTCCTGGGCTCGTCGGCCGACGTCGTGGCCCCCACGCCCCGTGACCTGGGCCGGGCCCGCCGCGTGCTCGACGCCGCCGGGTGGACGGCCGGGCCCGACGGCATCCGTACCCGCAACGGCCAGCGCCTCAAGATGATCCTGCTGGGCCAGCAGGAGGTCCCCGAGTCGGCCCTGACCGTCATCCAGGCCAACCTGCGTGAGGTCGGGATCGAGGTCGAGCTCAAGAGGACGCCCGACGTCGCCACCCGTAACGCCCTCTACGACCGGGGCAACGGCGACTTCGACCTCGACCTCGAACCGCCCAACCAGAACGACGGCAACCCGGCCTTCCTGCCGGTGCTCCGCATGTCGAAGCGCAACGCCAACACCATCCAGTTCCACCCCACCGGCCCGGCCAGCGACGCCTTCGAGGCCGAGGTGGACAAGTCGATGGCGGCCCGTACCACCGCTGAGGCCCAGCAGGCGTCGGCCAACATGATGAAGATCCTGATCAACGACGAGTACATCGTGGCCCCGCTGGCGGGAGCGTTCCGGATCTACGGGATGGCCAAGCACGTCGAGTTCACCGACCCGCACCCGTCGTTCACCAACCAGACGTGGTTCAGCCTGGCCGTCCATCCCAAGTAACCGGCTGAGCAAGGGGGGACCGGGATGGGGCGTTACGCGGCGCGCCGTGCATTCGTCGCCATCCCGACCCTCCTCGCTCTTTCGTTCCTGATCTTCGCCCTGGTGTCGGCGGCACCAGGGGACCCCTCCGAGGAACTGGCCCGGCGGCTGGCGGGCGGCGGGCAGGAACCCAGCCCTGCGGAGTACGAGTTCGCCCGCCAGGAGCTCAACCTCGACAAGGGCTACTGGGTGCAGTACGTGAGCTGGCTGGGCGCCGCGGTGACCGGCGACCTCGGGCTGTCGTTCACCAACAAGCGGCCGGTGGCCGAGGTCATCGCCGAGCGGACCCCGGCCACCGCCCAGTTGGCCCTCACGGCGTTCGCGGTGATCGTGGTGGTTTCGATCCCTCTCGGCACGGTGGCCGCCCTCTACCACCGTCGATGGCCCGACCAGTTGCTGCGGGTGTTCGCCCTGTTCGGGGCATCCATGCCCGGGTTCTTCTTCTCCTACCTGCTCATCATCCTGTTCGTGACCAAGCTGAAGATCCTGCCCGTGGGCGGGCGCGAGGGCCTCCAGAGCCTGATCATGCCGGTGACCGTCCTGGCCATCCTCCCGACGGCCGTGGTCTCCCGGCTGCTGCGTTCCAGCTTGCTGGAGGTCTTCGGCGAGGGCTACATGCGCACGGCCCGCAGCAAGGGCCTGACCGGGGCGATCGTGATCATGCGCCACGGGTTGCGCAACGCCGCCGTGCCGGTCGTGACCTACATGGGTGTGCTGCTGGGAGCCCTGCTCGAAGGGGCGGTCATCACCGAGTTCATCTTCTCGTGGCCCGGGCTGGGGTCTCTGATGTTCGAGGCCATATCCCAGCGCGACTACCCGATGATCCAGGCCATGGTCGTGATCTTCGGGGGCGCGTACATCCTCATAAACCTGCTCGTCGACATCTCCTACGGGCTGCTCGACCCGCGCGTGCGACTGGAGGGACGGGTTGAGAGCGTCTGACCTCAACCTGCTCGACGCCGAGAACCTCCAGACGGGGGGCGCGCGCGGCCGCATGTGGCGCCGGCTCACCCGCGACCGGGCGTCGCTGGCGGGTCTCGTCCTCGTCGGGCTGTTCGTGCTGGGCGCCGTCCTCGCCCCCGCCATCGCCAGCCACGACCCCAACCAGACGGACTTCACCAACCGCTTCGCCTCGCCGTCGGGAACGCACCTGCTGGGCACCGACCACCTCGGGCGTGACGAGTTCGCCCGCATCCTGCACGGTGGCCGGCTGTCACTGGGGATGGCGTTCACGGCCACTGCCGGCATCACCCTCGTGGGGCTGTGCCTCGGGCTGGTGGCCGCCGTCTACGGGCGTTTCGCCGAGACGGTCATCATGCGCTTGGTCGACATGCTGCTGTCGGTACCGACCCTCATCCAGGCCCTGGTCGTGGTCGGCCTGCTGGGCCAGGGCCTGCGTAACCTGGTCATCACCATCATCCTCGTCCAGTGGCCCCGCTACGCCCGCCTGGTGCGGGGCATGGCCATCAAGATCCGAGAGAGCCAGTTCGTGGAAGCGGCCCGAGCCGCGGGTGCGACCCGGAGGCGCCTGGTCTTCCGGCACATCCTGCCCAACCTCCTCGGGCCCCTGGTCGTCTTCAGCACGATCGACATGGGGGCGGTCCTGCTGGCCGTCTCGGGGTTGTCCTTCCTGGGGTTCGGGGTCGGCCCGCCCACGGCCGAGTGGGGGGCCATGCTGTCCGAGGCCCGCTTCCAGATCGAGCGCGCCCCCCAGCTCCTGCTCTACCCCGGCGCGGCCATCACCCTGGTGGTCCTCGCCTTCAACCTCGCGGGCGACGGCCTGCGCGACTTGCTCGACCCCCGCACCCAGGCCCTCAAGCCCGCCCGCCGGGGCCTGTTCGCCCGTCTCCCCCGCCCCCGCCGGGCCGTCGGCGTGCCGGGGGCGGTCGACAGCCCACCGGCCCGCGGCCCCAGCGCTCCGGAGCCGACGGCCGCCCGGCGGGGCTGAGAGCCGCGGGTACTAGGCCCCGACCGGTCAGGCGGCCGAGCCCAGGAGGCCGGAGAGGCGGGCCACCAGGCTGTCGAGGTCGAGGGTCTTGTCGAGGAACCCGAGGGCCTGGCCGACCTCGTGGTCGGGAAGGTCTGACCGGTCGGAGGCCGTGAGGAGGACGACCGCCGCGCCCGGGGCCGCCAGCCGGATGGCAGGGAGGGCCTGCAGGCCGCCCATGCCCGGCATGACGACGTCGAGGACGACCAGCTCGGGCCGGTACCGGGCCACGGTGGCGATGGCCTCCTGGCCGTCGGAGGCCTCGGCCACGACCTTGAACTGGCCGTCGAGCTCCATGGCGATCCGGATGGCGGCCCGCAGCTCGGGGCGGTCGTCGACGAGCACCACCCTCACCGGCCCGTTACGCCCAGGGCCGTCCAGAAGGCCGTGGTCGCCCAGGAACGTGGCCGCGGGTGTGAGCCAGGCGTCGACGTCCGCCAGCGCGGCCGGGCGGCGCCAGTTGAACCCCTGGGCGATGTCGCACCCCAGGCTGGTCAGGTGCTCGAGCTGGGCGAGGGTCTCCACCCCCTCGGCCACGGCCTCCAGGCCGAGGGCGTGGGCCAACCCGATCACGCTGGTGACGATGGCCGTGTCCTGGCTGTCCTTGCCCAGCCCGGCCACGAACGACCGGTCGATCTTCAGCTGGTCGACCGGGAACCGGCGCAGGTAGGCGAGCGAGGAGTAGCCGGTGCCGAAGTCGTCGATGGCCAGCCGTGTCCCCAGCGCCTTCAGGTCCCGCAGCTTGGCGATGGCCCCCTCGGCGTCGTCGAAGGTGGCGCTCTCGGTGATCTCCAGGGTGAGCAGCCGGGGGTCGAACCCCGATTCGGCCAGGGCGACCTCGACCTCCTCCAGCAGGCCCCGGTCCTGAAGTTGCCGGCTGGACACGTTCACGCTGATCCCGAAGGGCGCACGTTCGGGGTGGGCCCGTTGGAGGCGCCGGCCCTCCCGGCACGCCTGGCGGATCGTCCACGCCCCGATGGGGACGATCAGCCCCGAGTCCTCGGCCACCTCGATGAAGTCGGCTGGCCCCAGCAGGCCCCGGGTCGGGTGGCGCCACCTCAGTACCGCCTCGAACCCGACCACCTCGCCCGTGCGGAGGCCGACGAGGGGTTGGTAGTGCACCTCCATCTCGTCGGCCTGGACGGCCCACTGCAGGTCGGTCTGGATCATCACCCGCTCGCGGGCCCTCTCCTGCATCTCGCTCACGAACACCTCGTAGCGGCCCTTGCCCCGGGCCTTGGCCACGTACATGGCGGCGTCCGCCCGGCTGAGCAGCTCCGATGCGTCCACCACCCCTCCGGTATTGCCGCTGGCCACGCCCACGCTGGTACGGGCGTGGACGGGCTGGCCGTCGAGCTCGAAGGCGGGGGCCATGGCGGCCAGGACCCGCTCGGCCACCCGGCGGCCCTGCCTCTCGTCGGTGTCCTCCAGGAGCACGGCGAACTCGTCGCCCCCCAGCCGGGCCACCGTGTCCTGGGGCCGCACGCACGTCAGCAGCCGGCGGGCCACGCCCTTGAGAAGGACGTCGCCGGCCGGGTGGCCCAGCGAGTCGTTGACCCCCTTGAAGTCATCGAGATCGAGGAACAGCACGGTCACCGGCCGGCCCGAGCGGTGTGCCAGGCAGTGGTTGATCCGGTCGGCGAACAGGCCCCGGTTGGCCAGCCCGGTGAGGTCGTCGTGCAGGGCCCGGCTCCGCAGGGCCTCCTCCAGCGCCCGGCGCTCGCTCACGTCGCGGCTGTTGAGGACCAGGCCTCTCAGGCCCGGCACCCCCGACAGGTCGGCGATGGCCGTCTCGACGTGCCGCCACGACCCGTCGCCATGGGCCAGCCTCCACTCGACGAGCGCGGGTACGGGTTCGCCGGCTGCGGCGGCCTGGAGGACGGCGGCCACCGTCCCTGCGTCGTCGGGGTGTGCCCAGTCGACGAGAGGCCGTCCCACCCGGTCGGCGGCTTCGAAGCCGAACACCCGGCGGACGGACGATCCCTGGTAGGTCACCGTCCCGTGGTGATCGACGATCGTGATCACGTCACTGGAGTTCTGGGCCAGGGAGTTGAAGCGGGCCTCCGTGCCCGCGACGTGCTCGAGGGCGGCGCCCGCCAGGGTGGTGAGGTACTCGGCCAGCCGTACCTCGTCGTGGCTGAACAGGTTCCCGATCTGGTGATGACCGGCCACCAGGCAGGCCACCGGCCGCTCGTCGCACCACACCGGGGCGCACAGCACCGAACGCAGTCCGAGCAGCATGAGGACGTCACTGACCCCGCCCAGCCCGTCCTCCGAACTGACCACCGGGGCCCCGGCGGCCAGAGCGCGGGCTACCAGCTCACGCCCGGCCGGGTCGGCGGCCAAGCGGCCGTCCTCGGCCACCGGTTCACCGTTCGCGCCCAGCACGACCAGCTCGCAGCGGTCGCCCCGCAGGAGGTTGGAGGCCGCCTCGAGCACGGCCGTGTGGATGGCCTCGACCGAGGTGGCCGAAGCGATGGCCCGGCCTGCCCCGAGGAGGGTCTCGAAACGGTCGGCCAGCGACAGTGACGCCGTCGCCGGCTCCTCCGTCCCGGTGCCCTCGTCTGGGTCAGCGGGCATCATCACCCGCAGGTCGGTCTCGGCCTGCAGCAGCATCTCGGCGGCACCTGCCCACCCGAAGCCTGCGCCCGCCCGCCCGAAGGCCTGCCTGGTCAGGGCGTGTTCGTAGCGCGCCCCCTGGAGGGCGGCCTCCGCGAGAGCGGCGCGGAACAGCCGTCGGGCCCGCCAGCCCCGGCCCCGGAGGGCGGCGACCAGCGCCCGCTCCCGCAGGGCGTGAGGACGGTTGTTGCGGTAGTCCCGGGAGACGGCTGCGGCCCGCCGGGCCACCTCGGCCGCCCGGCGCACCTGGGCCCGCTGGCGCAGGGAGCGGAAGGGCGGCGCCTGTTCGGCCCGCAGACGGAGCGCGGTGGCCAGCCACGGCAACGCGGGAGCGACGTACTCCTGGCGCAAACCGGCCTGGTTGACTATGGACACGGCCTCGTCGAAGGTGGCGATGGCCCCGTCGACGTCTCCCGCGGCCAGCAGGCGCACGCCCTCGGCCAGCCGGACCTCGGTGCCGGTGTGGGCGTCGTCGAACCCGAGCCGGAGGTGACCGCGCACCAGGGCCTCGGGCACCTGGCCGCCGGTCGCCCTCGCCCAACCGCTCAGCGCGATGCCCGCCGACGTGCGGTCCCCGATCTGGCTGGCCGAGGCGTAGAGGTCGCGGCAGATCCGGGCGGCCCGGTCCAGCTCGCCGAGGCGGTAGTAGGCGAAGGCCGTGTGCCAGGTGGCCGTGTTCATCTCCCAGCGGTCGCCCGTTCGCTCCAGCAGGTGCACGGCCTCCTCGCAGCGCGCGATGCACTCGCGGTAGCGCGAGGCGCTGTAGAGCACGGCCCCGTAGAAGCTCAGGGACTGGCCCTGACCCCAAAGGTCCCCCCGAGCCTGGCGGACCGCGAGCGAGCGCCGGGCGTAGGCGATCCCCCTTCGGTACCACGGCACCATCGTCATGACCGGCGCGTGTTCGGAGTAGGCCTGGGCGAGCTCGGCCGTCGGCGGGTAGCGCTCGGCCAGGTTCATCTCCCGCAGGTGGCTCCAGGCGCACGGCACCTTGCCGGCGCTGAACCAGTAGACGTAGGTGAGCCGGCTGTAGATGCGCACGGCCATGAGGTCGCGCCCGGCTTTCTCGACCCGTCGCCGCCCGGTGAACAGGCGGGGGAGCAGGGTGTGCAGAGCCTGCACGACCAGTTCCTCGATGAGGAGGACGAGAAAGACCGGCGCTCGTCGCGGCACCCGCCGGCCGAGCAGGCGGAGCGCCCTTTCCAGGTGCTGGCGGGCCTGGCGCTGGTCTCCCCGCTTGAAGGCGACGTCGCCGAGCTTGCCCTCGATCTCGGCCTGACGGTCCGCGCCCTTCACGAGGGCCAGCGCCTGGACCAGGCAGGCCGACGCCTCTTCGTACTCGCCCATGAGGGTGAGCACGTCGCCCAGCCCCTCGGCCACCTGGGCGCGGGTCCCGGCGTCGGTGGCCGTGGCCCGCTCGGCGATGCGGTACTGGGCCGCGGCCACCTCCAACGAGTGCCGGCGGCGGGCCTCGTCGGCGGCCCGCAGGGCGAAGGGCAGGGCCCGCTCGCTGCGGCCCCCGGCGTCGAAGTGGTAGGCCAGCTCGAACGGCCGGTCGTCGCCCGTGACCTCCATCCGCAGGGCGGCCCGCAGGTGCAGGCTGCGCCGGTCACCCTCGGTGAGGCGCGCCAGGAGGGCCTCTCGCAGCATGTCGTGACGGAAGGTGCAACGGCTGGTGGCTTCGTCGACCCACAGGATGCGCCGCCCTACGGACTCGCTCACCGCGGCTGCGGCCGTGAGGGCCGGACGCCCGAAGAGCTCCACAGCCAGGGCCAGGTCGAACTGCTTGCCCAGGACGGCACCGACCGACAGCAGGCCGAGGGCGTCCTCGGAGAGAAGTTCGAGCCGTCGCACCAGGAACAGCGCCGCCCGGCGGGAGGTCTGGGCCGACTCCAGGCGGGTTGAGTCGACCCGCCAGCCGGCATCGCTGTTGACGAGGGCGCCGGACTCGACGAGACCCCGCAGCACGGCGGTGGCCATGAACGGGCTGCCTTCGGCCAACCGGGCCACGACCTCGGCGGCCGGCGACGGCACGGGGCCGGCCATCGACTCCAGGAGGCCCGCCATCTCCTCGGGGGCCAGAGGCGGAAGGTCCAGGCGCACTGCGTGCTCGACCTCGTGGGCCAGGCGAGCCCCGGCCCCCTCGGGCCGGAAGGCGGCCACCACCAGCGCGTGGACGTCGCCGCTCTCGGCCCTTGTACCCAGCCGGGCCAGCAGCCGCAGGCTGAGGCGGTCGGCCCACTGGCAGTCGTCGAGCAGGATGAGGGCGGGCCGGCCCGGTTCCCCCAGCGACTCCAAGAGGGCGACCAGGGCCTCGACGCTGCGGGCCTCCCCGTAGGCCGCCGGTCCGGTGTCGCCGTCCTCGTCGGTCCCCGCCAGTGCCGGGCCTAGGGCGGGTAGGGCGGCGGCCGCGGCCGCGGCACGCGTCCCCAGGCGGCGGCGCAGGGAGGCGGCCAGTTCCGGGCGCCTCTCGGCCTCGGCCGCGATGGCGGTGGCCACGCCGTCAAGGACCTGGAAGGGCCGGTGGGCGGCCTGGTCCACGCCCGTGCCTCGCAGGGCCCAGGTGCTCGGGCCGGCCGTCTGGGCCAGCTCCTCGAGCAGGCGGGTCTTGCCTCCCCCGGACTCGGCCCCCAGCAGGACCAGCCGGCCCCGTCCGGCAGCGGCGTCGTCCACCAGCCCGGTCAGCAGGACCAGCTCGGCCGCCCGGCCCACGAAAGCGGGCTCGGTGAGCGCCTGGCGGCAGTCGTGCAGCCCGACCACGACCGGCGGGTCGGTCTCGCCCCGCTCTACTGCGGCCTCGATCGCCCTCAGGTCGACCAGGGCGGCGCTCGCGGACTGGTAGCGCTCGCCCGGCACCTTGCGCAGCAGCCTCTGGACGACCTCGTCCAGGGCCCGAGGTACACCGTCGCGGAGGCTGAGCAGCGAGGGGGTCGTGGCACTCAGGTGCTGGCGGAGCACCTCGCCCACGTCGCGGCCGTCGAACGGGGATGTGCCGGCCAGGCACTCGAACAGCACCACACCCAACGAGTAGAGGTCGGCCCGCTCGTCGACCCCCTGGCCGCCCAGGGCGCCGGCCGCCTCGGGGGCCAGGTAGCGGGCCGTCTCCAGCGGATCTTCTCGGACCGCGGGGTCGAGCCATGCCCCTCGGGCGAAACCGAAGTCCACGAGCACCGCTCGCTCGATCGGTTCGCCGTCGTCCACGATGACATTGGCGGGCTTGACGTCCCGGTGGAGAACCCCGCCCTCATGGGCGTACTGGAGGGCAGCCAGGGCCCGGGTGCCGACCCGCAGGGCGGAGGCCACCGACAGCGCCCCCGAGGCGGCCAGGCGGTCCTTGAGCGTCAGTCCCGGGACGAACGGTTGGACCAGGTAGAGCAGACCACCGTCACTGCCCACCGCCACCAAGGGGTGGACATCGGGCCCGGCCAGGCGGCGCAGGATGACCGCCTCGTGGGCCACCCGGAGCCGCACGGCGGGCGGCACCGAGGCCTCCTCGACGGTCTTCACGACCACCTCGTGGCCCGTCTGGCGGTCGGTACCCGCATAGGTGCTGACCCCCCCGCCGCTCTTGAGCAGCCGGGTGCAGGCGAACCGCTCGGCTAGGACCAGCCCTTCTTCGCTGGCCACCATGGGCTCCCTTCCGACGTCATCTCGGCGCACGCGCCCGTGTGTTGATCATCGGCGCCAGACTGTCGAGGCTTGAGGCCGATCACGGGTACTAACGGGCCCTGGCCGCCCTACGTGGTGGTGGGCGCCGGCCACAATGGGCTGGTAGCCGCCTGCTACCTGGCCCGGGCCGGCCGCGATGTGCTCGTGCTCGAGGCCCTCGACCATCCGGGCGGGGGGGCGTGGACCGAAGAGACGGTCCCCGGCTACCGGTTCGACGTCCACTCCGTGGCCCACAACATCATCAACATGACCGCCATCCCGGCCGAGCTCGACCTGGCTGGGGCGGGCCTGGCCTACCAGGAGATGGACCCCTTCTCGATCGCGGTCATGGCCGACGGGCGGCGGGTGAGGTTCCACCGGTCGGTCGAGGAGACTGTGGCTTCGATCGCCGAGGTCGACGGGGCCGAAGCTCTCGCCTACCAGCGCTTCATCGACCTGGCCCGGCCCATCGTCGGGGTGATGATGCCGGCGGTGCGGGGCCAGATGAGCGCCCGAGACGTGCCCCGCCGGACGGCCGACCTGGTGCGGGCACTGCGTCACCGCCCGGCCACCACGCTGCGCGACGTCCTCAGTCCCTACGACTCGCTGCTGCGCCGGTGGCTGCGGTCGGACCTCACCCGGGGGCCGGTGGCCGCCTTCGCGGCGCACGCCGGGGTCGGGCCGTCCGAGCCGGGGAGCGCCCTGTTCGCCTTCTGGCAGGCGGCGTACCACCTGTTCGGGCAGTGGCACGCCCCCGGGGGTGCTCGGGGCCTCACCGACGCCCTGGTCCGTAGGCTGGAGAGCCTCGGGGGCGAGGTGCGGTGCGGTGCCCCCGTGGCTCGCATCGACGCCCGGGGGGGAAGGGCTCGGGCCGTCGTCCTGGAAAGTGGTGAGCGGGTCGAGGCCCGGGCCGTGGTGAGCGCCATGGACCCCAAGGTGGCCCTGCTCGAGCTCCTGGACCCGCCCCTGGCGGGCGAGGTGGGGGCCGACCTGGCCGCCGCCCGGCGCTCCAACGTCGTCCAAGCGGTGGTGCACGTAGCCACCGACCGTCTGCCCGCTTACCCGGGGGCGCGGCCCGGGGACTGGAACGGTCTGCAGAGCTTCGTCGACCGGCTCGACGACCTCACGGCCGCCTGGTCGGCGGCCGAGGCCGGCCTGCTCCCCAGCCCGCTCCCTCTCTACGCGTTCACCACGTCGGCCATCGACCCCTCCCTGGCTCCTGCGGGCCACCACACGGTCTACCTGGCCTGCCCGGCCGCCCCCTGGCGGGTGGACGGCGGCTGGGACGCCCGGCGCCACGACCTGGTGTCCGCCGCCCTGGCCACCATGGAGGAAAGGGCGCCCGGGTTCGGAGCGTCGGTAACCGGCACCTTCTGCTGGGACCCGGGCCGCATGGCCGCCCACGGGCGCTGGCCGGGCGCCCACCCGATGCACCTGGACATCAGCCTCGACCAGCTCGGGCCCCTCCGGCCTACCCGCGCCCTGGGCCGCCACCGCACGCCGGTGGCCGGCCTCTACATCTCGGGCGCGGGCACCAACCCGTCGGGGGGCATCGCCGGCACCCCGGGCCGCATGGCGGCCAAGGCCCTCCTAGCCGACGAAGGCTGACCCAGGGCCCACAATGAGGCCATGGAGCGGTGGTGCCCGAGCTGCAGGACGGCGTGGCCGGCCGAGCGGACGACGTGCGCCGCCTGCATGGCCCACCTCGTCGACGACCTCGACGCCCGGGTCACCTGCCGCCACTGCGGGCGGGACTGGCCGGCGCACATGCACTCGTGCCCCCAGTGCCTGGCCGAGCTGAGCCCCGACCCCGAAACCCGGACCGAGCGCGTCCTGCAGGCCATGGCCGCCGGCCGGCGGGTGGGACGCCCCCACGGCGTCGCCCCCTTCGCGGCCGGCCCGAGTTGCACTCTGGGGCGCTCGTCGGCCCGGTCGTCGTTGCGCTACACCGCGACCGCAGGTTGGACCGAGGCGGTCGTACGTTCGCCGGGCCGGGCCGCCGTCACCCCCCTGGAGTGCCACGACGTGGGCGGGGACCTGCTCTTCCGGATGGTCAACTACGAGGCCGCACCTGACGCGCTGGTGGCTGTGGCGGCCGACGGCGACCCGCTGGCCACGTTCATCGAACGAGACGGTGGGATCGACGTGCGGGACTCGACCAGCGCGCCCGTGGCCCGGCTTCGCTCGGGACGGGGCGGCTGGGCCCTCGTCGAGACCGGCTACGGGCAGGTGGCCGAGCTCCACCGGACCGACGAGGACCTGGGCGAGGAGCACGTCGACGATACGTGGGCGCTGCGGGCCGGTCCGGCCCTTCACCTCGAGCTCCTGGCCGCGGTCGCCCTGCCCCTGGCCGCCAAGGTCCTCCTGGGCCGGGCCCGGCCGGCGGCCAAGCCCCGCCCCGAGCCCGGAGAGCTGCGGTTCGGTTTCCGCGTAGGCGACTGAGAAAACTGTTACTTGAAATGATGTAACGATCGGCGTATGGTGGCCGCTAGTGGACGGCCCCGACATCAGCCCAGGCATGACGATCGACCAGCTGGCCCAGCGGTCGGCCACCACCACTCGCAACATCCGCAACTACCAGACCCAGGGCCTTCTCCCCCCGCCCCGGCTGGTCGGGCGGGTGGGTTACTACGACGAGGGCCACCTCGGCCGCCTGCGCCTGATCGCCCAGCTCCAGCAGCAGGGCTTCTCGCTGGCGGGCATCGCCGAGCTGCTCAAGGCCTGGGAGCAGGGCCGCAGCCTGGCCGACCTGCTGGGCTTCGAGCAGGTCCTCACCGCCCCGTGGACGACCGAGGAGCCCGAGCTCGTCACGCTGGGCGAACTGTTGGAGATGTTCCCCGAGTCGGCCGAGAACCCCGAGTTGGGGATCCGGGCCATCGAGCTCGGCCTCATCGTCCCCCACGAGGACCGCTTCTTGGTGCCCAGCCCCAGCCTGTTGAGGGCCGGGGTCGAGCTGGCGGCCGCCGGGGTCCCCCTGGCCGCCACCCAGGACGCCCTGGCCGCCCTCCGGGAGGACATGGCCCGCATCGCCGCCCGGCTGGTCGGCATGTTCGAGCGCCACGTCTGGAAGCCCTACGTCGAAGCGGGCATGCCCCCTGAACAGCTTCCCCAGGTGACCGACGCCCTGCGCCGGATGCGGCCCCTGGCCGCCATCACCGTCCAGGCCACCCTCGCCCAGGCCATGGCCCGGGCAACGGCGGCGTCCACGGCGGCCTCTGCGGTGTGGTCGGCAGCCGACCGCCCCGCGACCAACGTCAGAGAGGTGAGCTGATGCTCGAGTACACGCCCCACTGGAGCGAGTGGTTCTACGTGTTCGCCCCGCTCCAGATCTTCGGGATCATCGTCGTCGTGCTCGCCTGCTACGGCGACCACGGCGACGAGGGCAACGTCCTGCGCATCTTCTTCCGGCGCATCTCGGACTGCCTGGAGCGGTGGACGGGCTACGCCGGGTGGGCCATGGCCGGTGCCCTGACCGGCCTGCTCATGCTGGGAACGGCCGCCATCGGCTTCTACTGGGACGTGGCCTTCCACGTCGACTTCGGGCGCGACAACCAGCTCTTCACCCCCTCGCACACCATGATCGTCATCGGGCTGGCCGGGCTGGTGTTCGCGGCGGCCGTGGCCGTCACCTTCGCCTCGATCGACCGGGCCGACGTCGACCTGCGCTTCGGTGTGGTGCGGGTGCCGTGGACGGCGCTCACCCTGGGCGCCTTCGGCCTGGGCGGCCTGGTGGCCTTCCCGTTCGACGCCATGTGGCACGACGCCTACGGGGTGGACGTGACCCTGTGGAGCCCGCCCCACATCCAGCTCGTGGCCGGGGCGTCGCTCTCCACCGTGGTCCTGTGGTTGATGATGCGCGAAGGGGGCCGGCACCAGCAGCCCACGCTGCTGGGGCGGGGCATCCAGGCCACGGTCTTCGGTGCCATCCTCACGGGGTTGTCGACCATGCAGGGTGAGTTCGACTTCGGGGTCCCCCAGTTCCAGGTGCTCTACCTGCCCATCCTGATCGCCGCGGCCGCCGGCCTGGGCCTGGTGCTGGCCCGCATCGCCATGGGCCCGTGGGGGGCCATGAAGGCGGTCCTGGCCTTCATCGTCATCCGGGGCGTCATCGGCCTGCTGGTGGTCGGCCCGTTCAACATGACCTTCCCCCAGTTCCCCCTCTATGTGGTCGCCGCCCTGGCCGTCGAAGGCGTGGCCTTGCTGGTGGGCACCCACGACCGCCTGCGCTTCGCCCTGTTCGCCGGCCTGGCCGTGGGCACCGTGGGGGTGGCCGCCGACCTGGCCTGGCTCTCTTTCCTGAGCGAGGTGACCGCCACCACCGAGATGCTGCCTAAGGCCGCCCTCCTCTCCCCCATCGCGGCCATGGCCGGGGCCTTGCTGGGCGCCGCCCTGGCCCGACCGATGCCCGACGGGGCCAAGCGGGTGCCGGCGGCCGCCGCGCTGGCCGGGGCGGTGGCCCTGGTGGCCGTCCTCGCCTATCCCCTGCCCCGCAACGTGGGCGACGTCAGTGCCGTCATCCGGCTGACCGAGATCGTCGGCGACCGGGCCACCGTCGAGGTCGAGCTGGTCCCGGCCGACGCGGCCCGCAAGGCCACCGCCTTCGGCATCGTGGCCTGGCAGGGCGGGGGCACGGTCAAGGCGTCCCTGAACGAGGTGGCTCCCGGCCGCTACGTGTCCTCCAAGCCCCTGCCCATCAGCGGGCCGTGGAAGACCGTGGTTGGCCTCCAGCGCCACGACGAGGTCATGGCCGTGCCCGTGTACATGCCCGCCGACCCCGAGATCGGCGCCCCCGAGGTGCCGGCCGTGGCCGAGCGCCGCGAGCAGTTCGTCCGCAACACCGTGTGGCTCCTGCGGGAGGTGAAGCCGGGCGCGGCGTTCGCAGCCAACGCCGCCTACACCGGGGTGTCGGTCGTGCTGCTGGCATGGGTCGGCCTCTACGCCCTGTGCGCGGTGAAGCTCGACCGCTCCGACGAGGACGACGTCCCGCCGACACCCTACGGCCCTCCCCGGCCTGGCTCGGAGACCGGCAACGGCCACGCGCCGGTGGCCGCCGGGCCCCAACCGGTGGCCGCCGGCTGGGCCCGTAACTGGGGCGACCGGCCGCCGTCCTGACCAGCGGCCGGCCCGGCCCGGTACCCCGCCCCGGGCCGGGCCGGTCGCCTAACTTGTCCGGCCATGCAGATCTCCCCACGGGTCGAATGGGTGGCGGCACGCGAGGCGGTGGCCCGGGCCGGGCCCCGGATGTCGGCCCTGCTGCGCTCGGTGGGCAACCCCGCGGCCCCGGCGGTGGGCGCCTGGGACATCGCCCAACTGGCGGCCCACGTGTCCCACGCCATGGACGCGGTGACGGCTGTGGCCAAGGGGGGCGGCGGCCTAATCGACGACCTGTGGGGCCTGGCCGGGCTGACGACGATGTTCGTCGAGGCCGAGACCGAGCGCGACCTGGGGGTTCTGGCCGACCGCATCGACGCCAGCGTGGCCGGCTTCGTGGACTACATGGCCAAGGCCGGGGCCGACGACGGGCGCACGTGGCTGGTCCAGGGCGTCGAGTTCCCCCTGTCCACCGTCACCTGCCACGTGCTCAACGAACTGGTAGTGCACGGCCGGGACATCGCCCTGGCCGACGGCCAGCGGTGGCCCATCGCCCCGGGCGACGCCGCCCTGATCATCGACGGGTTCATCTTCCAGGTCCTGCGGGCACTGGGGCCGTCGATGGTCGACCAGGAGGCGGCCCGGGGCGTGCGGGTGACCTACGACATCCGGGTCAAGGGTGGTGAGCGCACCCAGTTCCGCTTCCACGACGGTGACCTGGTGGTCACCCCCGGGCCGCCCACGGGCCGGGTCGACTGCCACCTGCTGGTCGACCCGGTGGCCTTCCTGCTGGTCACCTGGGCCCGGATCAGCCAGTGGGACGCCATCCCCAAGGGCAAGCTCCTGGCCTGGGGCCGAAAGCCGTGGATGGGCATGAAGCTACGCAGCCTGGTGAAGAACCCCTGAGCCTGCCCCGATAGCCTCGGCGGCCATGGAAGTCGCCCGCATCGAACCCCCGGGCTGGTGGCGGGCACCTACGCTGCCGGTGTGAACATCGAGGAGTTCTACGACGCCGATCCCCGGCGCCGGGCGTCCGACGAGTTGCAGTTCGGCCAGGACTGGCACGACGCCCGGGGCAACCGCTACGAGCTCAACTGGGTGCAGGACACCGGCGAGCTCTACGTCATGCACGACGACCCCGCCCCCCTGTGGTTCGACCAGTTCGGCGACTTCATGGCCATCCCGCCCCAGCCCGACGACCTGGGTGTGCGGGTGCTCAAGCTGGTCCACGGGCACGACCAGGTGACCGCCCTGCTCGACGGGTGGCAGGACGCCGAAGGCCAGCCCGACAGCATCCGTTGGCTGATCGACCGCCTGCTGGGCCGCGACCGCCCCTGAGGAGCGCTGCCCCCTCCCCCCTCCCCGCTCCCCGCTCCCCGCCGGCCAGCCGGTCAGCCCTTCAGCCGGCCGTTGCCGTTGGCGTTGGCGCGGCCGTGACAGCGGCGGCCGGCCAGTATCTCGACCGAGATGCAGACCACCCGGGTCTCGGCCCGGCCCGACCAGCCGTTGGCCCGGGGCAGCAGGGCAGCCTCCTCGGGGACCTCACCGGGGCCGAGGTGGGTGGCGACCCCGGTGACGGTCACCGTCCACCCCTCGCCCGTGCCGGGGTCGATGTCGTCGGCCTCGAAACCGACGACCGTCCCGCGGGTCGCGCCCTCCACGGTCGTGCCCTCGCCGGCCCGCAGGATGATCCCGGCGGCGCTCATCTGGTAGGCGACGGGCACCACCACGGGGAGCGCGCCGACGTTGAGGGCGAGGCGGCCGAGGGAAGTGCTCGCCAGCAGGCGGCGGGCCTCTTCCTCGGTGAGCACCTCGAGGCCCGAGCAGTCGACTTCCATGAGTGGATGATCGCCCGCTGGGGCCTTGCCGCCCAGGGCCGAACGTCCCTCCCCGGCAGTGCCCTTCGGCCGGTCCCGCCCGTCAGAGGTAGCCGCGGCTGTCAGTGCCGGAGACCGGGGGGAGCTGGATACGCCGGCCGGTGAGCGACGACGGGACGATCCTCACCCACCGGTCCTTGCGGCCGGGCGCCCACGGCTCGACGCCCAGCGCCTCGCCCGCAGCCTCGTCGAGCTCGTGGGCGGTGCCCTGGACGAGCACGCTCCATCCGGTCCGCCGACCGGGCTCGACGCCGTCGATCTCGAAGGCCACGGGCTGCTCGCCCAGGACGGCCAGGCGGAACTTGCTGCCGTAGTCGGTCCGGAACACCACGCTCTCGCCCTCGAGGACGTAGTTCACAGGCACCACGAGGGGAGCCGCCCCAGGTTCGGCGACGGCCACCCGACCGATCATCCTGCCGCCCAGGAGCTCCAGGCACTCGTCCCGGGTGAGCTCGGCCAGGGTGGTCCCGTCGTCGGGCCTCGGGTCCTCGTCGGCGCTCATCGGTCCCTCCTTGGGCGTCACCGCTCGAGCACCGCCAGTGCGGCGTCGACTGCGGCGCTCGGCTCGGCGGACGTGTCGAGGTCGAACGCCCCCGTCCAGGTTAGGTCGTCCTCCCAAAGGGCCCTGACCACGTCCTCGCCTGCCTCCGAAGGGTCGGCCCCCTCGCGCCGTCGCCTCCGGGCCCGTTCCACGGCTATTTCGAGGGGGGCCGAGCAGCGGAACGCCATGAGGTCGGCGTGCGCCCCCTCGGCCACCTGGGCGGCCCGGGCCCGCCACTGGGGATCGCGCCAGGTGGCGTCGAGCACGACCGTCTCCCCCCCTGCCAGCGCCCGGCCCGCCTCGACCAACATCTGCTCGTAGACCGCGCCGGTGGCCGCCGGGGCATAGCGCCCGGTCATCACCCCCGCGGGGCCGTCGACCGCCGCGCCCGGCGGGAACAGCCGGCCGCGGACCTCGTCCGAGCGCAGGACGGTCGCCCCCTGACGCTCTCCCAGCGCCTGGGCCACGGTGGACTTCCCGGTACCGGGCAGGCCCCCGACCAGCACCAGGCGTACCCGTCCCCGGCGCAGATGGTCGGCGCACAGGCGCAGCAGGTGACCGGCGGCCCCCGCCGCCCCCGGGTCGCCCTGGGACCACCGGATGCACGCCACCTTGGCCCGGACCTGCGCCCGGTAGGCCACGTAGTGGTGTGCCAGGCTGGCGGGCCAGCAGTCCCCGGCCGCCACCCGGTAGGCCTCCAAGAAAGTCCCGGCCAGGTCGGGGCGACCGAGGCGCTCGAGGTCCATGGCCAGGAAGGCGGCGTCGGCCAGGGCATCCCCGTAGCGGAGGCGGTCGTCGAAGTCGAGGCAGTCGAGCAGGCGAGGCCCGTCGTCCAGGCAGAAGATGTCGTCGGCCAGCACGTCGCCGTGGCCGTCGCACGCCCGCCCGTCGGCCACCCTGGCTTCGAAGAGAGGCCCGCGCCCGGCGATGAACCGCCGGGCCATCTCGACGGTACCGGCCGCCAACCGGGCGTCGAGGGGCCCTCCCACGAAGGGCGCCATCTCCGATCCGTTCGCCTCCCAGCGGGCCAGCTGGGCGGGTGCGGCGGCGGCCTCGTCGATGGCCGCCGACCGGGCGGCCCCGCGGTGGAAGCGGGCCAGCAGGGCGGCGACCGCGTCCAGGTCGTCGCCCACAGGGCGGCCGGCGGCCACCAGGGCCGACAGCCGGCGGGCGGCCGGCATCCGCCGCATGACCACCAAGTGGTCGCACAGCTCGCCGTCAGTCCCCGACACGTCGGCCACGCCCAGGTAGACGTCGGGGGCCAGGCGCCGGTTGAGGGCCACCTCCCGCCGGCAAGCCTGCAGGCGGGACTCGCGGGTGCGGAAGTCGGAAAAGCCGAGGTCGATGGGCTTCTTGGCCTTGTAGGCCCGGTCCCCGGCGAAGAAGACGATGCCCGCATGGGTCTCGGCCACGGCCGCCGCCTGCTCGGGCTGACCGGGGCCGGCCGTGCCCCGGGCCGGGGCTCGCAGGCCGGACACGACCTCCAGGGGCAGCCACAGAGGCCGACCCGGGGTGTCCCCCGCCCAGCCGCCGCCAGCCATCCCCTCGGCCCCACCGTCCGCGCCGTCCGCGCCGCCCGCGCCGTCCGCTCCCTCGGCCCGGCGGGCCGTCCCGGTCACGGTCACGCTCCAGAGGCCGGCGCTGTCCTCGCCGTCGGCCTCGAAGGTGACCACGTGGCCAGGGGCACCCTCGGCCGCGGGCGTGCCCGGCGCGGCCCGAAGCCTGAGGCCTCCGTCGCCCAGTTCGAACTCGACGGGCTGAACGGCCGGCAGGGCCCCGGCCGAGAACGCCACCCGGGCCCCGCGGGCCACCGCCAGCAGGGCCAGGCACGCCTGGCGCGACAGGGCGCGCAAGCCTACGGAATCGTCGTCCACCCCCGTCATCCTGGGCGACGTGAGCGGGTCGCCGCCAGGGCCGGAAGTCCTCTTGCCGCCTTCGCCGGCCTTAACCCAGGGCGAGCGGCGCCGCAGGGTCGCCGGCCGACGCCACTTGGTTGCGGCCGCCCTGCTTGGCCTGGTAGAGGGCCACGTCGGCCGCCCTCAGGACCGCGGCCACCGTCCTCCCGTGCTCGGGGTAGATCGCGACGCCGAGGGACATGGTGACCAGGGGCAGGGATGCGTCACGGGCCTGGGCCAGGGCAATCAGGTCGGTGCGCAGGTCCTCGGCTCGGGCACGGGCCGTGGCCAGGTCGGTGCTGGGCATGACCACCACGAACTCGTCGCCCCCGCAACGGCACACGATGTCGCCCTCTCGGACGCCGTGCTCGAGCACCTTGGCCACGGCCCGCAGCACCTCGTCCCCCACGCCGTGGCCCATGCCGTCGTTCACGTCCTTGAAGATGTCGACATCGGCCGCCACCACGGCCACCGGGAGCCCGGTGCGCTCGGACCGGGAGATCTCCCGGCCCAGCTGCTCTTCCATGAACCGGCGGTTGTAGAGCCCGGTGAGCGGGTCGGACACCGACTGGCGGCGCAGCGACTCCCGCAGGCCGAGGTTGGCCAGAGCCAGCGACAACTGCTCGGCCACGGTCAGCGCCAGGCGCCGCTTGGCTTCGAAGGCGCTGGGGCCACTGTGGTTGGCCCCGGGCCCGGCCAGCACGTGGAACAGACCGAAAGCCTCGCCCTGGGCCATCATCGGGACACAGATGGCGCCGGCGACGGGTGGAAAGCCGAGGTGGGGGCACACGGGGCCCTCGTCGGCTCCCTCGACCACGTAGGCCCGGGCCCGGCGCAGTGCCCAGCACTCCTCCCGGTCGATGGTGGTCGGCGCCCGGACCTGGTCCCCCCAGGTCGCGACCGCGTCGAGCACGGTCCTCGACGCCCCGGCCGTGAAGACGGCACCGGCGTCGGAGGGGAACAGGCGCCGGCCATAGCGGGAGATCACCTCGTGGGCCTCGTCGGTGGTCACGCAGCTCTGGAGGAGGTCCCCCATCTCGTTGACGAGCGTCATGTCGCGATCGTGCCGCTCCAGCTCGCCCACCGACGCCGACAGCTTCTCGTAGGCGTCCTGAAGAGCGCGTTCACCCCGCTTGCGCTCGGTGACGTCCCGGATGGCGACCGATACGACCATGCCCCGTTCGGTCTGGAGGGGGCTGAGACTGATGTCTACCGGCACCTCGCTGCCGTCCTTACGGCGGGCTGTGAGGTCGAGACCGGCCCCCATGGGCCGGGTGCGGGGGTCGCCGAAGTACCGGCCGCGGTGAGACGGGTGAACGTCCCGCGCCCGGTCAGGCACCAGCACCTCCACGGCTCGGCCGATCAGCTCGTCCCGGGAGTAACCGAAGAGCAGCTCGGCCTGGCGGTTGACGAGCTCGATCGTTCCCTGCTGGTTGACCACGAGGATGGCGTCGGGTGCCGACTCCACCAGGTCCTTGTAGTAACCGTCGTGCTGCGCGTCTTCGGCCACACCTGAAGTGTGGCTGGTCCCGGGCCCCTGTGGTGGTGTTAGCACCACTACCGAGCCCCCCGCCCCCACATTTGGGACCTTCGGCCCGGCTGAACTTGGCCATCTACGGTGTCGCCGTGGGGGATGCCGGCCGGGAACGGCGGATCGAGGTCTTCGCCGACGTCTACTGCCCCTTCGCCTACGCCGGCCTGCGCCGGCTCCTCGACCGCCGCTACGAGGTTGCGGGAGGCTTCCGGTTGCACGTGCGGGCCTGGCCCCTCGAGCTCGTCAACGGCCGTCCCCTGCGCCCTCTGGCCGTCGCCCGTGAGGTCGAGGCCCTGCGCAGCCAGGTCGTGCCCCAGCTGTTCACGGGCTTCGACCGGGAGGCTTTCCCGGCCACGACCCTGCCCGCCCTGGCCCTGGCCGCCAGCGCGTACGACGTCGACCTGAGCACCGGGGAGGCGGTGAGCATGGCACTGCGCCACGCCCTGTTCGAGGAGGGCCTCGACGTCTCTCGACCCCAGGTGCTGGCCGAACTGGCCGGGGCCCACCGCGTCCCCGCCCCGCAGGCGCACCACGGCGACCGCGTCCGGGCCGACTGGGAGGAGGGACGTCGGCGGGGAGTGGTCGGCTCCCCCCACTTCTTCGCGGGCGACAGGTCGTTCTTCTGTCCCGCCCTGGGGGTCGACCACGGCCAAGACGGCCTCCGGGTGACACCCACCGACGACGTGCTCTCGGACCTGCTGGACGCCATCGGCACGATGGGCTGAGCCGGGCCGGGCGGCCGCTGTCCCGCGGGCGGCCTCAGGTGGACGGGCGGCCCCGGCGGGCGGCGTCGGCCGCCGCCCGGAACAGGGCCATGGCCCCCACGGCGCTCTCGGCCCCGGTTCCTCCCACGGCCCGGCCCACGGGCCCGGCGGCCATGGGCCCGGGCGCGGCTGGGCCACCCGGCTCGGCCGCCAGAGGGGCGAGGACGTCCTGGACCGCGCCTTCCAGCGCGGCCAGTTGCGTCTCGAAGGCGGCGTCGCCCCGGGCCACGGGCGCGCTCACCAGGGGCGCGGGGTCGGGGGCGGCCACGAAGGCCTCGGTCTTGACCATGCCCGGGCCGGTGGGCGTGGGCGCCGTCGGTGAGGCCCGGTCGACCAGAAGGTGCAGGAAGTCGTTGGCCTCATCGTCGCGGCGGGTCAGGCTGGCCTGGTCGGGAGCGAACAGGCGCCGGAGCGTCGCCGGGATGCTGGCATGGTCGAACACGTCAGCCGAGACGGTCGCGGGCTCGGTCCACGGCGACACGATGACGGCCGGCACCCGGGGGCCCAGGTAGGAGAACTCGAAGGGCCGGCTGTTGTAGTCCAGGAACCAGCCGGCCAGGTTGCGGGCCAGGCTCGGGCTGCGCCCCGCCATGGGCTCGGGCGGGGTGGCCGCCGGGGGCGGCACGTGATCGTAGAAACCGCCGTGCTCGTCGTAGGTGATCACGAACACCGTGCGCTCGAAGAGGGACTGGTTGGCCACCAGTGCGTCGTAGATCGAAGCGATGAGCGCCTCGCCCCGCTCGAAGTCCTCCGACCCGTAGCGCTCGTTGTTGCCGGGGTGCTGGCTGTTGGCCCCCGCCCCCGTGTGGCACGGCTCGACGAACGAGTACCGGGCCATGGTGGGGTTGGACGGGGACCACCGCGATATGTCCTCGACCAGGCGGTCGAGGGGAAGCCAGTTCTTGGCCCGCCAGCCGGTCCACAGCTTGCGAAAGGCGATCACCTGGGGGACCTGGTCGTAGTAGATGCGCCAGGCCGGGTCGAGCCCGGGGCCTTGCGCGGGCGGGAAAGACCGTTCCAGCAGCTCGAAGATCGTGGGGTCGTCGTAGAAGCCGATCTCGATGTCGACGGACTCGTCCGACGTGCCCGCGTGGGCGAAGTTGCGGTTGGGCCACGTCGCCCCCGGGACCGAGGAGAACCACCGCGTGCAGACTGCGTACTCCCGGGCCAGCTTGGCCAGGACGGGCACCTGGGACGGCGGCATGCAGCGCATGACGTTGCGGCTCTCGGCCGTCACCCGCCCCTCGGGGACCCGCGCCCGCTGGACCATCGACCCCCGGGTGCTGGCGATGAACGCCAGCACGACGGCCCACGTGACCAGGGGCCACATGACCCAGCCCGGTTCCCCGCCCACCCAGTGCCCCAGCCCCTGGCCGGCCAGCGCCACGACGACGGCGGGCACGGCCAGCAGCAGGGCCCGAGTCCGCCCGCTGACGCCGGGTGCGGCCCTCAGTTCCAAGGCCCCCCACAAGCCGGCGAACACTACGGCCCCGGCCACCAGCCACGGCAGGAAGGCCCGCCAGCCCCCGAGGATGCCGAGGCGGGCCAGGTTGTAGAAGGCGGCGCCCCCGACGACGCCGGCCAGCGGGCTAAGGGCCACCACCCGCCCCCAGCGCACGACGGTCACCTGCTCCTTGCCGGCCAGCTTCTGCCCGTAGGCGGTGGCGAAGCCGTCCATCTGGAACCGGCCCCGGCGCAGGTGCATCTGCTGGAGCGCGGAGACGTGCCCGTGCGGCGGGTCGAGCCCCAACCTGGGGCCGGCGTCGGCCGTCGGGCCGGCCGTGCCGGCCGCCGGGTTGTTCAGGTCGACCGGCACAGGCGCAGGGAGCGACACCGAGAACCCGCCGAACTCCTCGGGCTTCGGATGGTCGAGGAAGCCGAGCATGTGGTCGAACGACCGGTTCTCCAGCATGAGCACGATCACGTGCTGGGCCCGCTCCCGGGCCGTCCGCAAACCGTCCTCCGACAGCGGCTCCCGCCGGTAGGTCCCCGACCTGCTCACGCCCTCACGTTGCCAGAACCGGCCCACCGCTCGCCAGAGCAGCACTCTTGCGATTATGTCGTGTTGGCGAATGACGCCTTGTGACGAATTTTCGTGACCGTTTCGTGACCATCGCGTGACCGCGCTACACGTCGGCGACACGCTTGGGGACCTCCGTCAGCCGTCCCCAAAGCGCCTGCGCCACGAAGGGTTGGGTCCCGGGCGGCGTCTCATAGAACGTGAGGATGGACGAGGCGGACGCCGAGATCTATCGCAAGTACGCAGGGCCGTGCGCTTGCTCTGGAACGCGTCGAGCAACTGTGCGGCGGGAACGCCGCGAAGCGCCGAGGGCGATCACCAGGATCGCTCGGGAGCGCAGCGGCACAGACACCCAGCGCCGAGCGGCCACGCGCCCGGGCATTGGAGCGATCAAGGATGACCTGGGCATGTCCCCACCGCGTTCAGGCCTCGGTCCTCAGGTCGAGGGAGGGGCAACCCCGGAATACTCGGTCGTTGGCCACCAGGGGAATGTTCCAGCGAATCGCCGTTGCGGCGACCCAGAGATCGCCGTTGTGCTGCTTCTGATGAAGCGGATGACCGAACGTCCTGCACTCATTCCGCAATTGGGCAACCGTCCGAACCGTTTCGATGTCGACGGGCAACGTGCGTGCTCGGCGGATCAGCCGGTTCATGGCCCCAACCCGGGCAGTCCCCCACCCCGCCTTCAGCGCGCCGTAGAGCGCCTCAGCCACCGTCTGCGGCGCGACGGCAAGTCGCTCCCCAAGCAGGTGCTTGTTGTACAGAGAGGCAAGTGGAGAACCACCGCGCATCCGCGCCGTGAAGACGTCGGTGTCGACCAGAACGGTCACTCGTCCAAGGCGTCAACGAAGGCTTGCCACTCGTCGTCCGTCAACCCCTCGATCTCGAAACTCTCATCCTCGGACAGGGGGGCGACGTCGACCATTAGCTCGTCAAGCGACGGAGGGCTCCAGAACAACGCGTTTGCCCGCTCGATCGTGTCCGGCGTAGGCGTTGGCTCCGACATGTGGATCCTCCCTCTACGCCGATTGTACGGGCCGCCAAGAAGCCCTGGCGGGCTTCGTGTTCCATTGTCCGCAGGGCGCGTCCCCGGGTCGTCAAGGCTTCCCCACGGGCGGCCTGCGGCCGGCCTTGACAACCCTCGCCGGCTTCGCCCCGGTTGACGGTCTCGCGGCCGAAGCCGGCGAAGTGTCGGCTCCGTGATCTGCTCCTCGATCCGGTCGAAGACGGCCTTGACGCGCTCGACAAGCACCGGGTCGTCGGTGTCGATCCACTCTTCGATCGGAACGTCCAGTTGGTCCAGGAACCGAATGAGCCTCGGCCTCGGCCGCTCCTCCTCGCCGAACAGTGCTCACGACAGCGAGCCGGTTGCGGGCGAAGTCGATCGCCTCCCAGCCGAGCCCGAGGGCCTCGCTCCGGCGTATCCCGGTACCAAGCATCAGGACCCACAGTGCGGCCAGGCGGTCGTCCTTGGTGGCTTCGAGGAACTGGCGCGCCTCCCCCGCCGTTGCCGTTGTGGCGGCCCGACTCCGACAGCTCGGCGTACAACCGCTGGAGCACCTGCGGCGTCTTCCTTGCGGGTACGGAAGCCGCCCTTTTTGCACTGACGCCGGCGTCCATCGGGCGAGGGAGGAAGGTCGACAACGAAGCTCCACGTGTCGCCTCGCCGGAAGACCCGCCCTCGCACGGTCACGAGGGTACCGGAGGGCTACGACAAGTTCCGTGACCATTTCGTGACCATCTGTGACCACGAGGGCCCGGTGGTCAGAGGGACACCCCCTCTGACCACGCTCTTTCTTGGTCGGGCTGGCCGGATTTGAACCGGCGACCCCTTGACCCCCAGTCAAGTGCGCTGACCAAGCTGCGCCACAGCCCGTACCTACGGGCGACAGTGTAGGTCTACGCCGGGCCCGGCGCGACCATCCCCTAGGGAGTGAGGGCGGCGGCCGCGTAGGCGATGGCCACCGGGGCACACCAGATGACGATGGACCCGACCTGGTCGAGGGGGACGTCGGCCGGGATCATGTAGTTCTGGCTGCCTAGGGTCGACTTGAGGTTGCCGAGCACCCAGTAGTCCCCGGACACGGCGTCGGCACTCGTCTTGGGGTTGGGGTGGGTGTCGAGCCAGACGAACAGGTCGGTGTTCTGGTTGACCTCCAGGTCCTCGATGCGCAACGCCCGAGTGCCGTCGGCCAGTTGGTAGATCCGGGCCGTTCCCTTCCCCTGCTTCTCGACGTTGTAGAACTCGCCCTGGCTCAAGACACGGGCCGACGCCATGGCCGGCAGCGGGGGCTCGTTGAGGGGGGTCTCGACCTGCTGGTCGACGATCAGCTCCCAGCCGCCGGTGGCGACCACGTTGAGCCGGACGGTGCCCGTGGTGATCGAGAATCCCTCGCCCTCGCCCGGGCAGGCCTCGCTGTCGACCAGGGGGCCGGGGCGCCGGGGCGGGGGGTCGGTGTCGACCGCCAACGTGCCCGTGGTGCACTTCCACCGGGCCCGCCACTGAATGGCATCGGGCAGCACTTCGATGGGTGCGGTGACCTGGGGACCGGTGCCCGAAAGGGTCACGATCGTCTCCCACCGGGGGGCCGACTTGGTCTGCTCGGCTGGGGTGGTGTCCAGGGGCTGGGGAGCCCGGGCCTCGCCGGGACCAACCGCCTGCCCACCCGCGGCCGTCCCCCCGTCGCCGTCCCCGCTCCCGCAGGCGGCCGCCACCAGGGCCAGGGAGACCACGACGGTGGCCAGGCGCGCGCCGCGGGCGGTCCGGGGGGTCACAGTCCCACCCTACCGAGGGCGCGTAAACAAGTCGTTATCACCCGGGGCCTCAGAACCGGGCCACGAGCCAGTCGACCCCCTGGACGGCCCTCCAGCCCAGGTAGACGACCAAGGCCACGACCAGCAGCTTGAAGTGCCACGGCGCCTTCGGGGGCGGCCCCAGCTCCTGTCCGCACTGGGGGCAGCCACCGGTGGCCGAGAGGTCCCCGTCCGCCCGGTAGGCGGAGCATTCCTCACACCACGGCATAGGTCAGGACTTGCGGATCGCCAGGATGGCCACGTCGTCGCGCAGGGGCGAGTCCGAGAAGTTGCGGGCCGCGGCCAGCAGTGACTTGCACAGCACGTCGGGGCTCACCATGGTCTTTCCCCGGATGAACTGGGCGATTCGGTCCTCGCCGAACAGGAGCTGGCCCTGGCGGGCCTCGGCCAGCCCGTCGGTGTAGAGCAGGAGCAGGTCTCCAGGGTCGAGAGGGATCTCGCGGCTGTTGAACCGGGCCTTGGGGTCGAGGGTGAGCAGCGGCCCCGTCGAGCGCAGGGGCCGGACCTCGCTGTCGTGCCACAGCCAGGCCGGAGGGTGGCCGGCCGAGGCCCAGCGCAGCGTCCCCACGTTCTGGTCGAACACGGCCACGCACAACGAGACGAACTCCTCGGGCTTGGTCTGGGCCGAGATCTGGGCGTTGAGCTCCTCCAGCGCCTGGGCCGGGTCGCGGTACTGGCGCAGGAACACCCTGAGCAGGTACTTCACCTGGAAGGCGGTGATGGCCGGGTCGATCCCCGAGCCGGACACGTCCCCGATCACGGCCACCATGCGGTTGGGGCCCACGGGGTACATGTCGTAGAAGTCGCCGGCCATGAGCCCCGAGCCGGCCTCGTACATCTGGCCCACCTCGAACCCCGGGAAGTCGGGCAACTGCTCGGGGGCCAGACGGGCGGCCCACCGCCGGGGGGCGAGCCGCTCCTGGTCGATGACCTCCTTGGCCCGCCGGGCCAGCGTGGCCCGCTCCTCGAGCAGGTCGGCCTCCTGGGCGAAGCGGCGGCCGTACACCAGGGTCATGGCCACGGGGATGACCAGGAGCATCCTCACCGGGGTGTTGGCCACCGGGTTGGTCGTCAGGGACCCGACGAGGGCACTGAAGCCGGCGATCATGTAGAGGACGGTGTTGTGGACCTCCTTGCGGTAGGCCGACCGGGCCAGGTCGGCGGCCACCGCGTCGCCGTCGCTGCGCGCGCCGCGCAGACGTCGCCACGAGCGCTCCAGACGGAGTGCCGATCTCCCCCAGATGACGGCCCCGACGAAGCAGCCGGCGGCAACCAGCAGGAGAACGGGGTTCTCGAGCGTCACCAGTCCTCGATGGTAGGCCGCCGCCGGGTGGAATGCCGCCGGCTCACGCCGTACGCCTCCGCACACGCACCTTTACGGGCGTGGGCCCGAAGTCGAAATGCTCGCGGATGCGCCGTTCGAGGTAGCGCAGGTACGAGGGCGGCAGGGCCCGGTTGGTGAACAGCGTGAAGGTGGGCGGGTCGGCCGCCCCCTGGGTGGCGTAGAGGACCTTGGCCCCGGGCGCGGGCTGGGCCGCCTGGGCCGACTGGATGAGCTGGTTCAGCTCCCGGGTGGGCACCCGGCGGGCCGACGACGTGAGCGCCTCGTCGAGCGCCGGCAGGATGCGGTGCGCCCCCTTGCCGCTGGACGCGCTCACCTTCAGCACCGGGGCGTAACCCAGAAAGCCCAGGCGGTCGGCCACGTCGATGGTGACGAGGGCCCGCTGCTCGGCGTCGAGAAGGTCCCACTTGTTGAGCACGATGACCACGGCCGTGCCGGCCGCGTCCACCCGCTCGGCCAGGCGCTGGTCCTGGTGGGTGACCCCGGCGCTGGCGTCGATCACCAGCAGGGCGGCCCGGGCGTGGTCGATGGCCTGGAGCGCCCGGACCAGGGAGTAGTACTCCGGGCCTTCGTCGATGCGGCTCTTGCGCCGCATGCCGGCGGTGTCGACGAACCGGAACATTCCGTGGGGGGTTTCTACGACCGTGTCGATCGTGTCCCGAGTCGTACCGGGCTGGTCGTGGACCACCGAACGTTCGTCCCCGATGAGCCGGTTGAACAGCGTGGACTTGCCCACGTTGGGCCGTCCCACGATGGCCACCGAGGGCACCGAGGCGTCTCGGTCCCCCTCGGGGGCGGAGCGGTCGCCGTCATCGGCGAGGTCGGCGGTGGGGCCTGGCTCAGGCCCGAGGGCGTCGACGACGGCGTCGAGCAGGTCGCCGCTGCCCCGCCCGTGGAGGGCGCTGACCGCCAGCGGGGTGCCCAGGCCGAGCCGGGCCAGCGCCCAGGCGTCGGGTTCACGCTGCTCGCTGTCGACCTTGTTGGCCACCACGATCACCGGTCGCCCGGTCCGGCGCAGGATGGCGGCGACCCGGTCGTCCTCCTCGGTCACCCCGACGGTGGCGTCGACCACGAACACGACCACGTCGGCCTCGGAGATGGCTCGCTCGGCCTGGGCGCTGACCTTGGCGTCGAGGACATCGGTGGTGGCCAGCCACCCCCCGGTGTCGACGATTAGGAAGTCCCGGCCCCGCCAGTCGGCGGCCAGCTCCTTGCGGTCGCGAGTGACACCCGGCTGCTCCTCGACGATCGCCTCCCGCCGGCCCACGATGCGGTTGACCAGAGTGGACTTACCCACGTTGGGGCGACCGACCACGGCCACCACCGGCAGGCCGGCGGTCACCGGGCGGCCTCGGCCAGGGCGCGGCGCAGGGCCAGCCCGTCGGTGGGCACGACCTCGACGGGCTCGGGCAGGTCGGCGGGCGTCGTGCCGTCGAGGAACGCTCCCCCCGACAGGCACACGTCGGGCAGCAGGTAGCGGCCCCCCGGTGGACGGGTGGCCATGGCGGCCGCGATGTCGCGACCCACGAGCAGGCCGGTCACGGCGATGTTGCCTCCGAAGAACTCGTTGGGAACGGCCAGCAGGTCGACCCCGGGCAGCAGCGGCCCCAGCACCTGCGCCCCGTACTCGCTGGTGATGACCGTCGCCGGCCCGTGCCCGACTTGCCCGGGCTCGGCGGGGCCGCCGGTACCCAGGCCGGCACAGCAGCCGGGGGGGGCGGCGGGCTCGGCATCGGCTCCAGCCGTGTCGCCGGCGGCCGCGCGGGGGGCCCGGTAGCCGGCCGGCGGGGCGCCGTCGACCCAGGCGAAGAAACCGGGTTGGACGCCTAGGGGCTCCTCGCGCCGGCCCGCCAGTTCGAGCTCGAAGGCCCGGGCCATTCCTATGCCGTCCTCGTGCATGGGAAAGCCCTCGTAGGTCTCGGCCGGCGGGAAGGGCCGGCCGGCCAGCAGGTAGTACTCGTCGGCCGCGAACGCCACCCGCCGCCCCACGGCGCCCAGGAACAGCTCCTGCCAGGTCTCGACCGTGGCGAGGACGGCAGCTGCCTCGTCGCGGGTGTGGGGCCGCAGCGAGGGCTCGGTGGAGTGGCGGCTGACCCCCAGCGGGACTATGCACGCCGTGGCCAGTTCGGGGTACTCGTCGAGGATGCCGGCCAAGGTCGCCTCCAGGGCAGGCCCGTCGTTAACCCCCGGGCACACCACGACCTGGCCGTGGACCTCGATGCCGTGGTCGAGCAGCGCCCGCAACCAGCGCAGGCTGGTCGCCCCTCGCCGGTTACGCAGCATCCGTGCCCGCAGCTCGGGGTCGGTGGTGTGGATGCTGACGTTGATGGGGCTGAGCTTCTCGTCGACCACTCGTTCGAGGTCGAGCTCGGTGAACCGGGTCAGCGTCGTGTAGTTGCCGTAGAGGAACGACAGCCGGTAATCGTCGTCCTTGACGTAGAGGCTCGACCGCAGCCCGGGCGGCAGCTGGAAGATGAAGCAGAACTCGCAGTGGTTGTCGCAGGTGCGGACCTGGTCGAACACAGGTGACGACACCTCGGCCCCCAGCGCCTCGCCCGCGGCCTTGGGCACGGCCACGGCCATCTCCAGACCGCCCCGCCGGACCTCCAGGTCGAGGTCGGGCTCGTCGACGAGCAGGCGCCACTCGATCACGTCGCGAGGGGCCCGCCCACCGATCGAGACGATCTCGTCGCCGGGCTGGAGGCCGGCGCGCGCCGCCGACGAACCGGGCGCGACGGCTACGACGCGCGGGGGGGACATCGCCCCAGGATACGGCTCGCCGGTGCCCGCCAGTGCCGGCCGGTGCCCGGTCACCGGTACGGTGGGGGCCATGGCCGTAGAGAAGGTGCTCCTGGCCGCGCCCCGGGGCTTCTGCGCGGGCGTCGAGATGGCCATAAAGGCCCTGGCCTGGATGGTCAAGGTCTTCGAGCCGCCCGTCTACTGCTACCACGAGATCGTCCACAACCGGCTGGTCGTCGACCGCTTCCGCGACCTGGGAGTGGTCTTCGTCGACGACGTCACGACTGTCCCCGAAGGCGCCCCGCTCATGCTCTCGGCTCACGGGTCGGCGCCCGAGGTGGTGGCCGCCGCCCGGGCCAACGGCGGCTTCGTCGTCGACGCCGTGTGCCCCCTGGTCACCAAGGTGCACCACGAGGTGAAGGTCCGAGCCGGCAAGGGGTACACGGTGCTCTACGTGGGCCACCAGGGCCACGACGAGGCCGTCGGCACCATGGCCGTGGCCCCCGAGTCGATCGAGCTGGTCGAGAGCGAGAGCGATGTCGACAAGCTGCCGGCCGAGCTGGGCCCGGTGGCCCTGTTGGCCCAGACCACCCTCAGCCACCACGACTGGGCCGGGGTGCTGGCCGCTGCCCGCGAGCGCTACCCCGAGCTGTGGGTGCCGGGCCGCAGCGATCTGTGCTTCGCCACCACCAACCGCCAGTCGGCCCTGACCGAGATCGCGGCCCGGGCCGCGGCCATCGTGGTCATCGGGTCGGCCAACTCCTCGAACACGGTGGCCCTGGCCAAGGTGGCCGAAGCCACCGGCTGCCCGCGGGTCTACCGGGTCAACCACGCCGACGAAGTCCCCGCCGACCTGTCGGGCGTCGTGGGGGTCACGGCCGGCGCATCTGCACCCGAGGAGCTGGTAGACGCCGTCATCGCCCGCCTCGCTCCCGCTCAGGGGGTCGAGGAGGTACGCGTCACCGAGGAGGACGAGTACTTCCCTCCCCCCCGGGAACTGCGACGCCTCCTGGGGGACGAGGCCCTGGCCGACGACCGCCACACGGCCGCCAGCGACGTGCTGGCCGCCCTACGGGCCCCGGCCCCCGAGGGGACACCGGCCAGCCCCTGACGGCCGGCCTGTCACCGGCGGGGGCCGGCTCGCCGCCGCGTCGCGGCCGTGACCGTCAGCGCTCGGGCCCGGTGGCCCCGGCCCGTGACTGGGCCAGGTCGAACAGGCGCTGGACCTCGGCCCGCAGCTCCTCGGTGAGGTCGCGCAGGACCCGGCGGGGCACCCGTTCACCATCCACGGGGACCGGCGGCCGGATGGGCTCGCCCACGACCACATGCACCTTCACCGGCCTTGGGACCCTCTGGCCCTTCTTGAGGGCCCTCTCGGAACCGCCGATCCCCACGGGCACGATGGGCACACCGGTACGGGCGGCCACGTAGGCCGGCCCCTCGTAGAGGTCGGCGACCACCGGGCCCGAGCGCCGCGTCCCCTCCGGGAACATGACCAGCGGCTCCCCGCGGGCGATGACCTCCATGCACCGGCGCATGGCCTCGCGGTCGGGACCTCCCCGGCGCACCGGGAAGGCGCCCAGCGCCCGGAAGAAGCGGTTGGACAGGCCGAACTTCCAGATCGAGTCCTTGGCCATGTAACACAGCCGGCGCCGGGTCACACAAGAAACGATGGCGAAGTCGAGGAAGGACCGGTGGACGGGGGCCAGGATGAAGGGCTCGTGGCGCGGGACGTTCTCCCGGCCCTCGCACGACACCCGCCAGTAGGTGCGCAGGATCCCCTGGACGGCGTACCAGACGACCCGGTAGAGCATCACGGCACCAACCCCACGATCTCGTCCACGATGTCCTCGACCGACCGGCCCGTGCTGTCGATCACGTGGGCATCAGAGGCCGCCACGAGCGGGGAGTCGGCCCGGGTGGAGTCGAGATGGTCGCGGCGGGCCAGGTCGGCGGGGCCCTCGTCGGCCCCCCGGCGCCGGGCCCGTTCCTCCAGCGAGGCCGTGAGGAACACCTTCACCGGGGCATCGGGGAACACGACCGTACCGATGTCCCGGCCCTCGACCACGGCCCCGCCCCGAGCCGCGGCCCACGCCCGCTGGTGGGCGACCAGGGCGGCCCGCACGGCCGGCTGGGCGGCCACCGCACTGACCGACCGGTTGACGGCCGTGGTCCGCAGCTCCGACGGCCCCCACCGGTCGAACCGCCCGTCGTCGGCGATCCTCGCCAGCTCCGCCTCCGACGCCGCTCCCGGCAAGATGCCCGCGGCCAAGGCGGCGGCCGCCACCGCCCGGTACATGGCTCCCGTCTCCAGCACCTCGAGGCCGAGCCGGCGGGCCACGGCCTGGGCCACCGTCGACTTGCCCGAACCCACGGGCCCGTCGATGGCGATGACCAGCGGGGCATTCCGGGGGCCGGTCACGGCTCGAGGGCCCGGGCCGACACCCGGAATCCTCGCTGGGCCAGGGCGTCGCGGGCCCGGTCCGCAGCGGCCGCGTCGACGATGATCAGCAGGACGCCGTGGGGGCCCTCGCCGGAGTGGGCGATCTCGATGTCGACGATGTTCACTCCCAGGTCGCCCATGAGGGTCGTGACCTCGGCCAGCACCCCGGGCCGGTCGGGCACCGGCACCCTGACCTCGGCCAGCTCGCTGGGGCTCTCGGCCCGCACGGGCAGGCTGGTACGAGCGGCCCGCGCCCGTTCCAGGGCGTCGAGCAGCCCGGGCCGGTCGCCCAGCACCACCAGGTCCCTCATGGACGAGAGGGAGGCCAGCAGCTCGTCCATGGCCTTCACGATGGCCTCCCGGTTCTCGGCGCAGATGTCGGGCCAGATGCCCGGGGCACCGGCGGCGATGCGGGTCATGTCGCGGAACCCGCCCGCGGCCAGGCGCAGCAGGGCCGAGTGCTCCTCCGCGCCCTCGGCGGCCTGGACCATGAGGGCTGCGGCTGCGAGGTGCGGCACGTGGGACACGGTGGCCACCAGGTCGTCATGGCGATCGGGCGGCAGGGCCAGGACCTCGGCCCCCAGGCTCGTCACGACCGACCGGACGGCGGTGTAGGCGCCCGGGTCGGTCCCCGTGTCGGGGGTCAGCACCCAGGTCGCCCCCTCGAACAGATCGGCGAACGCGCCGTCGACACCCTCCTGCTCCGAGCCGGCCATGGGGTGGCCGCCCACGAAGCGGGGGTGGGCCACTCCGGCCACCACGGGCCCTTTGACACCGCCGACGTCGGTCACCACCCCCCCGTGCGCCAGCGTCCGGCGGGCCTCGGCCACGACGGCCGACACCGGGGTGGCGATGAACGTGATCTCGGCCCCGGGGTCTTCGCCCAGGGCATCGAGCGCCCCCAGTTCCAGCGCTCGCGCCGCTCGCCCGGGGTCGGCGTCGCGCCCCGTGACGTGCCAACCCCGGGCCCTGAGGGCCAGGCCGATCGAACCCCCGATGAGCCCCGTACCCACGATGTTCGCCCGGCGGCGCTCAGCCCGGGAGGTCATCACGCAGCCCCCGGGCTCCCTCGAGGTAGACGTGGCGCATCTCGGTCGCCGTCCGCTCCGAAGTGAGGTGCATCAGCACCCGGATGCACCGGGGCGTCCCGTTGGTGACCGCCAGTTCCCGGGCGCACAGCAACGGGACGTCACCCAGGCCCACCCCCCGGGCGGCGGCCGCCGGGAACAGCGACACCAAGTCGTCGGTGGCGGTGAAGATCACGCTGATCAGGTCGTTGTGGGACACCCCGTTGCGCTCCAGCATCTCGCGGACGAGGGCCTGGACGCGCTCGGTTATCTGCTCGGGGCTGTCGTCGTCGACAGTGGTCGCGCCTCGCAGGGCGCGTACGGCAGGGGCCACGGCCCGGAGAATCTACGCCACTTCCCAGGTCCGCTCCCGACGAGGCCTTAGGAGGATGGTGCCTTTCGCGATCGGCGCTTCGCGCCGAGCGGCCGACCTGCCCCTGACCAGCACTTCGTAGTTCGGCCGAGCCCAAGACTGGGCGGTCGGCCGCCTGGGGAGGGGTTAGACACCAGCCTCCTAGGCCGCACTGGCGGCGATGGAGGCGACCAGGTCGTCCATGGCACCGACGGCGGCCGACGCCGCCGGTCCGTTCACGACCAGCGAGAAGACCACCGAACGGCCCCCGGCCGTGCTGAGGTAGCCCGACAGTGCCCG
The DNA here is from genome assembly GCA_040754375.1 of Actinomycetota bacterium. Taxonomy (NCBI): domain Bacteria; kingdom Bacillati; phylum Actinomycetota; species Actinomycetota bacterium. Next base: position 74,925 of record JBFMCT010000008.1, on the reverse strand, counting down.
GGACCCTCGCACCGAACCGGTCTTGGCCCGCACCACCGCCTCTCCCGGCCGGCCCCGGAAGCGCGACGCCAGGGTGCCCGTACGGCCGGCCACGGGGAGGCCCTCCAAAAGGTGCCGCCCCCACGGCTGGGCCGCGGCCGCCACCAGCAGACGCTGCCACTCCCCCGCCGGCCTGCGGTTGTCGCGGCTGAGCCCCGAACCGTCGGCGCTCAGGCCCGTCAGGACCACGCCCAGCTCGTCCAGTACGGCGTGGGCGGCCGCCAACCCGGCGGCGGTCGTGCCCTCGCCCACCCCCCGGTAACCCGTCTCCTTGACGAGGAGCTCGGCGTAGAAGTTGTCGCTCCGGGTGAGCATCTCGCCCACGAGCGCGGCCACGGGAGGGGACTCCACCGAGGCCACGACCGGTCGCTCGTCCGCGCCCAGGCCGGGGCCGGGGCTTCTGCGGTCGGCCCCAGCCACCGTCACCCCCGCTCTGGACAGAGCCTGGCGGAAGTAGCCCGCGTTGGCCCGGGCCGGGTCGGCGACGTACTCGGCGTCGATGCGTAGCCAGTTCCGACCCACCGCCAGTGCCGACAGGGGGCCCACGAACGTGGGCATGTGCCAGTCGGTCCATCCCGGGGCGGTGCGCCGGTCGTCGTAGCGGCTCTCGTCGGCCACGAGGTCCCCGGCCACGTGCCGAACCCCCGCGGCCCGCACCTGGCGGGCCAGCTCGTCGAGCCGGGCCAGGCCCAGGGACGGGTCGCCCCCGCCCACGAGCACCAGGTCACCGTGAAGCCATCCGCCGTCGATCTCGCCGGCTGCCTTGACCTCGGTGGTCAGCACGGCATCGGGCCCCAGCACCGCCAGTGCGCCCGCGGCCACCAGCAGCTTCTCGTTCGACCCCGGGAGGAGGGGCTGGTCCGCTCCGGTCGTGACCACCTCGCCCGAGCCCTCGACCCAGACCGACAGGCCCACCACCGCGCCCGCAAGCCGGGGGTCGGCCAGCCGGGCCGCCACCTCCTCGACCAGCCCGGCGGGCGGAGCCAGCGTCGTGGAGGTCGTCGTGGAGGTGGTCGAGGAGCTGGTCGTCGAGGAGGTGGTCGTCGTCGGCGTCGGCGTCGCCGAAGTCGTCGTGGACCAGGTCGTGCTCGAAGTGCCGGCCGCCGCCACGCCGGCGGTGGACGCCGGCCCCGGGGCCAGTCGGGCCCCCACGTGGGGCACGGCGGCGGCCAGCGCCAGGGCGCCCGCCAGGGCCGCCAGCCCGCGGGGCCAGCGGGTGCGCCGACTGCTAGAGCTCGGGGTCGTCACAGGGGTCGACGCCACCTCCCCCGCCCCCACCGCCCGTGCGGGGCCGGGGCGCCACCTGCCCGCCCTCGACGTAGCCCGACCCGGGGTCGTCGGTCCGCAGGAAACGGACGACGGCCCGGGCCAGGGCTTCTCCCTCCAAGCGGGCCGTGGCCGGCTGGGCCAGGAAGTCCTCTTCAGCCGGGTTGCTCAGGTAGGCGAACTCGACCAGGGCGGCCGGGACGGGCTTCGGGAGCCGGACCACCGCGTAGTAGTCGTCGCCGTCGCGCGCTCTGGACCGCCACGTCGCCCCCGCCCCGTTCCCGACCCAGCGCACAGGGTGGGCGGACAGGGCCTCGACCACCTCCTCGTAGGCCAGGCCGGCCAGGCGCCGCGATTCGTCCGAGCCCTGCTGGTAGTAGGTCTCGGTGCCGGGGAGGGCGCTGGGCGCGGTGGCGGCCGCGTTGTGGTGGACCGATACGAACACGGCCGCCCCCAGCTCCGTCGCCAGCCGGGCGCGGTTGGCCAGGTTCATCCCGTGGTCGGCGCTGCGGGTCAGCACGACCGAGACACCCTCGGCCTCCAGCGCGGCCTTGGCCTCCAGCGACACCGCCAGGTTGAGGTCGGCCTCCCGCAGGCCGTTGGGCCCGACCGCTCCGGGGTCGTACCCGCCGTGGCCCGGGTCGATCACCACTGTGGCGTGGCCCACGGGGACGGCGCCGGTGACCACCGCCTCCCGGCCGCACGGGGTGCTGACCCGGAACCCATTGCCCACCCGTTCGAGCACCGGGACGACGACCCCCGCCCGAGTCACCACCACCGACACCTCCGGGGACGGGGCCGGTGCCGCCCCCACCGACTGGGGATCGTGGGCGTCCAGCACGGCCAGGGCCCCTCCCCCCCGGCCCGTGCCCGACGTCCCGTCCCGGTACGCCCCTCCGGCCAGCAGCACCACCAGCAACAGCACGATCGGCACCGGGGCCCATCGAGCCCAACCCGAGCTCCGCACGCTCAGAGTCTCCCAGAGCACGCCTCAGCGCCGGGACGGCCTCCGGCCCCGGGCGGGCGGGGGGCGGGGGGCGGCCACCGCCTCTTGGAGAGACTGGACCTCAGAGGGCTCCAGCAGGCGCCACTCCCCCGGGCGAAGGCGGCGGTCGGCGAGGGGGCCGATCCGGGTGCGGACCAGGCGCACCACGGGGTGGCCCACGGCTGCGCACATGCGGCGGACCTGGCGGTTGCGGCCTTCGTGGAGTACCAGGCGCAGGGCGCGGTCGCCCACCAGGCTGGCCCGGGCCGGGGCCGTTACGCCGTCCTCCAGTTCCACCCCGTCACGCAGCCGGCGCAGGTCACCGGGGGTGGGCGTTCCCTCGACCTCGGCCAGGTACTCCTTTTCGACCCCGAACGACGGGTGGGCCAGCCGGTGGGCCAAGTCACCGTCGTTGGTCAGGATCAGCAGCCCCTCGGTGTCGGCGTCGAGCCGGCCCACCGGGAAGACCCGGGGTTCGGGCGGGACGAGGTCGACGACCGTGGGGCGGCCCTGGGGGTCGGACGCGGTCGTGACCACTCCCCGGGGCTTGTTGAGCAGGTAGTGGACGAGGCCGGGACGGACCGACACGACCACGCCGTCGACCTCGACCCGGACCTGGTCGGGGTCCACCCGCTGGCCGGGGACGGCCACCTGGCCGTCGACTGTCACCCGGCCGTCGGCGATCAGCTCGTCGCACACCCGCCGGCTCCCGTAACCGGCCGCGGCCAGGACCTTCTGTAGGCGTTCGCCCTCGGCCGCCGGGCCGCTCACTCCCCGGTGTCGGGTACGCCCAAGCCCCGCTCCAGAGCCTCGACGACCGCCGGTTCGGGCACGAAGTCGGCCAGGGCCGGGAGGTCGGACAGGCTGTCGAGGCCCAGCTTCTCCAAGAACAGGGGGGTAGTGCCGTAGAGCAGGGCCTGGCCCGGTCCGGGGTCGCGACCGACCTCGTGGACGAAGCCCCGCTGGCTGAGTGTGCGGATCACGGCGTCGGCGTTGACGCCCCGGATGGCGGCCACCTGGGCGCGCGACACTGGCTGCTTGTAGGCCACGATGGCCAGCGTCTCGAGGGCGGCGCCCGACAGGCGGGCCGGTTGACCGTCGAGCAGGAAGCGCTCGACGTAGGGGGCCAGGTCGGGGTGGCTCTGGAACCGGTAGCCGCCCCCCACCCGCACCAGGACGAAGCCACGGCCCTCGGACTCGTACTCGGCCGCCAACTCGGCGCACAGGTCTTCCACCCGCCCGGCGCCCAGCTCGAGGAGCTGACCCAGGAGCTGGGGGTCGACCGGCTCCTCAGCCACCATGAGCACCGCCTCGACGGCCCGCGCCGCCTCGCTCCTAGCCACCGGCCCGGCCCACAGCGGCGCTCACCAGCTCACCGGCGGCGTGGTCCGCGTCGTCGCCGGTGTCCGAAGTGACCTCGGCGTCCGATCCCTGGCCGGTCCAGACCATGACCAGCTCGCCGAAGGTGGTCGCCTGGGAGACCTCGATGCGGCCCTGCTTGTAGAGCTCGAGCACGGCCAGGAAACGCACGATGACCTCGAGGCGCTCCCCAATCCCCCGGGTGAGCTCCCGGAAGGTGACCGGGCCTCGCTCGGGCAAGGTGGCCGCCAGCTCGGCCACCGCGTCGGACACGCTCACCCGGATGGGGGCGACGTGGTCGAGCACGACCCGCACCACCGGCTTGGGCGCGGTGGCCCGCAGGAAAGCCCGGCGCAGATCGTCACCGGTGACCCCAGCCAGCACATCGGGCATGAGCTCGAGGAAGCGAGGCTCGACGCCCGCCGTTCGGGGCCATGACAGCGATGCCACCTGGGCGGCCCGGGCCAGCGCGGCCCCGGCGTCGCGGAACGTCTTGCATTCCAGCAGGCGCCCGAGCAGCAGGTCGCGCTCCTCGAGCAGGGCCAGCTCCTCCTCGGCCTCGGGGTCGTCGAGGCCGGGCAGCAGCCGCCTCGTCTTCAGCTCCACGAGCGTGGCCGCGATGAGCAGGAACTCGGTGGCCACGTCGAGGTCGAGCGCCTCCATGCGGTCCATCTCGGCCAGGTAGGCGTCGACGATGCCCGCCAGCGAGACCTGGTGGACGTCGACCTGGTCGCGCACGATCAGGTGGAGCAGCAGGTCGAACGGGCCCTCGTAAACCGGCGTCCGCACCTCGTAGGACATCGCCGCGAGGGTACCGGGGTGGCAGGCGCGAACGGTGCATATGCGACCGCCGGGCCCGGACCGGGCGCCTACGATCCCGGCATGGCAAGAGTGCTCTCCGGCATCCAGCCGACCGGCGACATCCACCTGGGCAACTACCTGGGGGCGGTCAGGCACTGGGCTGCCGACCAGCACGCGGCCGACTCCTACTTCTGCGTGGTCGACCTGCACGCCCTCACCGTGCCCCGCGAACCCGGCGAGCTGCGGTCCAAGACGATGGAGACGGCGCTGGTGCTGGTGGCCGCCGGTCTCGACCCCGACGTGTGCACGCTGTTCGTGCAGAGCCACGTGCCCGAGCACACCCAGCTGGCCTGGCTGTTGGAGTGCCTGGCCGGTATGGGGGAGCTACGGCGGATGACCCAGTTCAAGGAGAAGGCCAAGGGCGGCGACGACACCACCGCCCGGGTGGGCCTGTTCACCTACCCGGTGCTCCAGGCGGCCGACATCCTGCTCTACGACGCCGACCGGGTGCCGGTGGGCGACGAGCAGCGCCAGCACCTCGAGCTGTGCCGCGACCTGGCCGTGCGGTTCAACCAGCGCTTCGGTGAGACGTTCGTGGTGCCCGAGGCGACTGTGCCCAAGGTGGGAGCGCGCATCATGGACCTCCAGGACCCCACCTCGAAGATGTCCAAGTCGAGCGAGTCGCCCCGGGGAGTCGTGCTCGTGCTCGACGAACCGGACGTGATCGAGCGCAAGGTGCGCCGGGCGGTCACCGACCCCGACGCCCGGCCCCAGGTGCGCTTCGACCCCGAGCACAAGCCGGGTGTGTCCAACCTGCTCCAGATCCTGGCCGCCTCCACCGGGGGTGACCCCGAGGAGCTGGCCGACGGGTTCGGCGACTACGCGTCGCTCAAGACGGCGGTCACCGACGCCGTCGTCGAACTGCTGCGGCCGGTGCGCGAGCGCTACCTCGAACTGGCCACCGACCCCGAGGGCGCCGAGGGCACGCTCGTGCGGGGGGCGACGAAGGCCCGCCAGATCGCCGCGGCCACCCTGGCCCGGGCGCAGGACGCGATGGGCCTCTACCGGCCCGGCTCGTGAGCCCGGCCCGGCGCCGGGCGGCCAACCTGTTACTGGTCGCCGGCTACCCCCTGGCCGGCTGGGCCGGGCTGGGTTTCGCCCCCATGTGGCGGGCGGGCGACACCAGGCGCTTCTTGGCCTTCGAAACAGGCACCGCCTTGGTGGTGGTTGGCCTCGCCCTCCGCCGCCGCCCCGTGGAAGCCACGCTCAACGCCGCCGTCCTTCTCGCTTTGGCCGCGGCCTGGCGGCGCCGGGCGGCCTAGCCCTCAGCCCTCAGCCCTCAGCCCGTGGAGGCCAAGCGGTGCAAGGCGATGGCCGCGGCGGTGGCGACGTTGAGGGAGTCGACGCCGTCGGCCATGGGGACCCGCACCCGGCGGCCGGCCGCGGCCAGCACGCCAACTGAGAGGCCCGGGCCCTCAGCGCCCACGCACAGCGCCCACCGGCGCCCGGTGCTGGTGGCCACGGCCGCGACGTCCTCGGCTTCGGGCGACGGGGTCAGGGCCAGGACCTCGGTACCCAGGAGGGGCAGCCCGGCGAGCACACCCGGCCACTCGTCCACCGTGGCCCGGGCGAAGGGCAGGTGCAGCGAGTGGCCCACCGAGACACGCACCACCCGGCGGTACAGGGGGTCACAGGTGGTCGGGTCGAGGACCACGGCCCCGACCCCGAAGGCGGCCGCGTTGCGGAACAGGCTGCCGAGGTTCTCGTAGTCGTTGACGCCCTCCACGACGAGGACGCGGTCCGCGGCGGCCACCAGGTCCAGCGCCGGCGGCAGCGGGAGCCGTTCGGCCGAGGCCAGCGCGCCGCGGTGGAAGTTGAACCCGCACAGTTGCCCCATGACCGCCTGGCTGACCTCGTACACCGGAGAGGGGCAGCCGGCCAGCTCGGCCTCGAGGTCGCGCCCGCCCCGCTCGGTGACCAGCACCGAGCGCACCGGGTAGCGGGAGGCCAGCAGCCGGCCGACGGCCAGGGGGCCTTCGACCACGAACCGGTCCCCCGGTGCCCGCCGCCAGTGCTCCCGCAACCCGCTGTAGTCCGACAGCCGGGGGTCGTCGGCCCCGCCAACAGGTACCGGCGCAGGCACCTGCGCGTTCAGCGGTCCTGCTCCGGCCCACCGTCCTGGGCCTGGAGGAGGGCGAGGTCCTCGATGCCCGCCACGGCGATTCGGCCCGCGCCGTAGCGACGGCGCTGGCGAACCTCGAGGCGGCGGGCCACCCGGCTGAGGGTGAAGTTGACCACGATGTAGATCATGGCCACCACGAACAGCGACTGGAGGGGGTTGCCGAAGAACTCGCCGTTCAGCCGCCCCCTCCGCAACAGCTCGGTGAGCGCGATGGCCGAGCCCAGCGAGGTGTCCTTGAGCAGGGTCACGAGCTGGCTGACGATGGCCGGGATCATGCGGCGGGCGGCCTGGGGGATGACCACGAACATCATCGTCTGCCAGTAGCCGAGGCCCACCGAGTAGGCGGCCTCGCTCTGGCCCCGGTCGAGCGACAGGATGCCGGCCCTGAAGATCTCGCCCAGCACGGCGCTGTTGTAGATGACCAGGCCGAGGACGAGGTAGGTGAACAGCGACCAGCGCAAGCCGTAGCGGGGCAGGCCAAAAGCCGAGAAGAAGATGAGCAGCACCAGGGGGATGCCCCGGAAGAACTCGACGTAGGCGGTGGCCAGCCACCTCACCAGGCGGGCCCGCGACAGGCGGGCCAGCGCCATGAGCGCGCCGATGGCCATGGCGCCCACCATGGCCAGGACAGCGGCCGTCACCGTGGTCCGCAGCCCGAGCAGGAAGAAGCGCCACACCGGCCACTGGGTGAAGGGCTCCCAGCGGGCGGCGTCGAACTGGCCCCGGGCGGCCAGCCGGTTCACGGCCACGGCCACCACGGCCACCAGGGCCACGCCGCTCACGACCGTGGCGATGTTGGTGATCCTCCGGCCCCGGGGACCGAGGTCGTCGGCCAGGAACGGAGCCGTGCCCCCGCCGCTCATCGTTTGATCGCCACCCTGCGCTCCAGCCAGCCCACCGCGAACCCCGACGGGACGGTGAGCATCAGGTAGGCGGCGGCCGCCCCCAGGTAGGCGGGGATGAACCGGGCCGTATCGGTCCCGACATGCTCGGCCGCACTGGTCAGTTCGCCCACCCCGATGACCACGGCCAGCGACGAGTTCTTGAGCAGGGCGATGAAGATGCCCCCGAGCGGGCCCACCACCGTGCGCAGGGCCTGGGGCAGGACCACGATGCGCAGGACCTGGGGAAAGGTCAGCCCGATGGACCGGGCCGCCTCAGCTTGGCCCCGGGAGACGGCGTTGATGCCCGAGCGCACCGTCTCGGCCACGAACGTCCCCGTGTAGGCCGAGAGCACGACGATGGCCGACGTGAACGCCGAATAACGCAGGCCGATGCTCGGGAACCCGAAGAAGAACACGAACATGAGCACCAGCAGGGGCGTGTTACGGACCAGCTCCACGTAAGTGGCCGCCGACCACCGCAGCGGTGGGACGGGGCTGACCCTCATACCGGCCACGACGATGCCGATCACGAAGGCGATCAGGAACGAGAGGGTGCTGAGCTCGACGGTGCGCCGCAACCCCTCGACGAACACGTCGAAGTTCTCGGTGACTACCTCCACGGCGACCACCCGCGCCGCGCCGCCCCCGGCGCGCCGGAAGGTGCCCTACACCGGCCGGCGCGCCAGGGACGACAGTGGTTCACGCGTAGCGGTCGACAGCCGGCGGCGTGGGCACGGGGATGCCCAGCTCGCCCAGGGTCCGCCCGAAGGCGTCGGCCCACTCGCCGCTGGCGTAGATCTCCTCCAGCCGGTCGTTGATGAACGTCCGGAAGGCGGTGTCACCACGGGTCAGCCCGATCCCGTAAGGCTCGTCGGTGAACTTGTTGCCGACGATCTTGAACTCAGTCGGGTTGGCGGCCACGAAGCCCAGCAGGATGGAGTTGTCGGTCGTGACCGACTGGACCCGGCCGTCGCGCATGGCCTGCACGCAGTCCGAGTACTGGTCGAACAGGGTGAGGTTGGCACCAGGGACGAGGCGCTGGATGTTGGCCGCCGGGGTGGAGTTGCGAACGCTGCACGTGTTGGTGCCCGTCAGGTCGTTCACGCCCCGGATGGAGTTGTCGTCGACCTTGACCATTATGTCCTGGCCGGCGATGTAATAGGGCCCGGCGAAGTCGATGCGCTGCTTGCGGGCGTCGTTGATGGTGTAGGTGGCGACGACGATGTCGACGGTGCCGTTCTCGATGAACACCTCGCGGTTGGGTGTGGTCGACTCCCGGAACTCGATCTTGCTCTCGATGTCAGCCAGCGAACCGCCGAAGATGCCGATGGCGATCAGCTTGGCCACCTCGACGTCGAACCCTTCGACCTTGTTGGTGATGGGGTTCAGTTGGCCCAGGCCAGGCTGGTCGTACTTGGTACCGACCACGATCCGGCCCTGGGCCTGAAGGGCGGCCATGGTCGTACCCGGCTCGAACTCGGGGGCGGGCACGACCGAGGTCGACGGGGCGCCGTTGTCGTCGTCGGAGCCGCAGGCGGCGGCCACCAGGGCCAGCACCAGGACGAGCGGTAGCAGGGCTAAGCGTCGCTTCTGCATGTCTTTCCTCCTAATGGGAGAGGATCTTGGACAGGAAACTGCGTGCCCGATCGGTCTTCGGTCGGTCGAAGAACTCGTCGGGCGGCCCGAGCTCCACGATCCGCCCCCCATCCATGAACGCCACCCGCCGGGCCGCCTGGCGTGCAAAGCCCATCTCGTGGCTCACGACGACCATGGTCGTGCCGTCGCGGGCCAGTTCGATCATTACATCGAGCACCTCCTTGATCATCTCGGGGTCGAGGGCCGACGTCGGCTCGTCGAACAACATCAGCTTCGGCTCCATGGCCAGGGCCCGGGCGATGGCGGCCCGCTGCTGCTGGCCCCCGGACAGCTCGGCCGGGTAGCGGTCGGCCTTCTCGGCGATCCCTACCCGCTCGAGCAGCTTCATCCCACGGTCACGGGCCTCGTCCTTGGAGGCCTTGCGGACCTTGACGGGGCCCAGCACGACGTTCTGCAGCACGGTCTTGTGGGCGAACAGGTTGAACGACTGGAACACCATCCCGACATCGGCCCGTAGCCGGGCCAGCGCCCGGCCCTCCTCGGGGAGCGGCTGGCCGTCGACGGTGATCGTGCCGCTGTCGATCGGCTCCAGGCGGTTGATCGTGCGGCACAAGGTCGACTTCCCCGAACCCGAAGGGCCCACGATCACCAGCACCTCGCCCCGCTCGACGGTCAGGTCGACGTCAACGAGGGCGTGCAGGGGGCCGAAGAACTTGTTGACCTTGTCGAACACGACAAGCGGCCCGTTTGATCCCCGGTCGTCGCTCCCTGCCCCTGACGGCTTCAAGTGGTCCCCAAGCTCGCTCCCTGTCTTGAGATTACCCGAGGGGGTGGCGATAGACGGGGACCCGTTCGCCGCGACCCGAGCCGGTAAAATGGCCGGAGCACCAAGGCGGCTATCTCCGACCGGGGCGGTGCCTATCCCCATGGAAGCCCACATCCTCGTCGTCGACGACGACCCCGTCATCCGCCATGTGTTGAGCGCCGTGCTGGGCTCGGACGGCTACCGGGTGACCCTGGCCTCGGGCGGCGAGGAGGCACTGAGGGCGGCTAACGCGTCCCCGCCCGACTTGGTGGTCGTCGACGCCATGATGGACGGGATGGACGGCTACGAGGTCTGCCGGAGGGTGCGGGCGGGAACGTCGGCCGGCTCCCCACCGTATGTCCTGCTCCTCACGGCGTCGGCCTCCACGGTCGATGGCGCTCGGGCTGCGGCCGCCGGCATCGACGCCGTGGTGGCCAAGCCCGTCGACGCGCCGGGCCTGCTGGCCCGCGTCCGCCAGGCGCTGTCAGGGCGCCAGGGTGGCCCGTGAGCCGGCGCCCGGGCGGGCCCGGCATCACCCACCGGAGCCTGGCCGAGGAGATCCGCCGCTCGGCCCGGCTCGTCCTCATCGCCCTGGCCGCCGCCGCCCTGGCCAGCACGGCCCTGATCATGTTCGTACTCACGTCCGTCCGGCCCGACCTGAACCGGGCCGAGAATGCCGCTGGTGCCCTCCGCCTGGCCCACGCGGCCATGCTCGACCAGCAGACCGGCCTTCGGGCGTGGCTGGGGACGGGCGAGGACCGGTTCCTCGAGGCCTACCGGCGAGGGCAGTCGCCGATAGCCGAGCTCAACGCCGTCGTACTGGCGGACGCCGACAACAGCGGGCCAGCGCTGGCGGCCTACTTCGCGGCCCAGAAGGAGTGGATCGAGGGTTGGGCCGCCGTACGCTTGGGGCAACCGCCGCTCCATAACGACCCGCGTGCCTTCGCGGCCGCCCTCGACGAGGACAAGGTCGTCTTCGACCGCTACCGGTCGGCCCATGACGAGCTCCAGAACCTCCTGGACGACCGGCAGGCAACCCTCGACTCCCGCCAGTCCGCCGCCCTGGTGGCCGGCGTGGTGCTCCGGCTGGTGCTGCTGGGGGTGACCCTGGGTATCGTCATATACCGACGGGACTTGCTCGTCGACGCCTTGGCCAAGCCCGTCAACGAGCTGGTGGAAGCACTGGGGCGCATGGAGGGCGGCGACCTGCGCGCCCGGGCCGACGGGGGCCGTACGGACGAGTTCCGGCGGATCAGCGCGGGCCTGACCACGTTGGCCGAGAGCCTGGAGAACCAAAGGGAGGTCGTCTCCCGCCAGCAGGCCGAGCTGGAGACTGCCCGTGACGAAGCGGAGAAGGCGAGCGCGGCCAAGGGTGCCTTCCTGGCCACCATGAGCCATGAGATCCGCACGCCGCTGAACGCCGTCATCGGCCTGACGGGCCTGATGCTCGAGACGCCCCTGGACGACGAGCAGCGCGACTACGTCGAGACCATCCGCAGCAGTGGCGAGTTGCTCCTCACCGTCATCAACGACGTCCTCGACTTCTCCAAGATCGAAGCCGGCCAGGTCGAGCTCGAGGAGACTACCTTCGACCTACGGGAGTGCATCGAGGGGGCTCTCGACCTCGTGGCCACGGTCGCGTCCGACAAGGGCCTCGACCTGGCCTACCTCATCGACGAGGGAACCCCCACCCATCTGGTCGGCGACCCCACGCGGGCCCGGCAGATCGTGCTCAACCTGGTGGCCAACGCCGTCAAGTTCACCCCCTCGGGAGAGGTCGTGGTCAAGGCGTGGGCCCAGCCGGGCCGCCACGAGGGCCGCGTCGACCTGAGGATCGACGTCTCGGACACAGGCATCGGGATCCCGGCCGAGCGCCTCGACCGCTTGTTCCGCTCCTTTACCCAGGTCGACACCTCCACCACCCGAGAGTACGGGGGGACAGGGCTGGGCCTGGCCATCAGCCTCCGTCTGGCCAGGGCCATGGGCGGGGACATGTCAGTGGAAAGCCGCGTCGGGGAAGGGTCCACGTTCCACGTCTCCTTGGACCTCGGGGTGTCCCCTTCCCCGGCTCCCGGCCCGCCGCCCACCGACCATCTCGAGGGCCACTCCGTGCTGGTGGTGGACGACAGCGCCACCAACCGGCTCATCCTCGAAAGGCACACCCAGGCGTGGGGCATGAACCCGGCCGTCACGGGCTCACCGGCCCAGGCCCTGGCCTGGGTCCGGGCCGGCCAGTCCTTCGACGTCGTCCTCAGCGACCTCCACATGCCCGAGCTCTGGGGCCTCGACCTCATAGCCGCCCTGCGCTCGGCCGGGCTGGCCTGCCCTGTCATCCTCCTGTCCTCGGCGGGCAGGCCCGACGACATGACCGGGCTGGACGTCACCACTTGGCTTCGAAAGCCCATCAAGCCCTCCGTGCTCTTCGACGCCTTGGGCGACATCTTCGGCTCCACGGCACCGGCCGACGCCACCGGCTTGGCCAGCCGTCCCCGACCAACAGCCCCCCCGCTGTGGGCCCTGCTCGTCGACGACTCGCCGGTCAACCTCAAGGTCGGGGCCAGGCTGCTGGAGAAGCTGGGCCACGAGGTCGACCTCGCCTCCGACGGGACCGAGGCGGTGGCCGCCGTTCACCGGCGGCGCTATGACGTGGTGTTGATGGACATGTACATGCCCGGGCTCGACGGCCCCGACGCCACCCGGCGGATCCGGGCCGAGCTGGCCGAGGAGGAACAGCCCCACATAATCGCCGTCACCGCCAGCATCCTCGAGGACGACCGCGCCCGCTGCATCGCCGCGGGAATGGATGGGTTCCTGACCAAGCCGATGCGCCTGCGGGACCTGGAGAGGGCGCTGGCTCAAGTGCCCCGACCGGGGGCGTCCCACCACCGCCGCCCGGCCGCCGACGGGCCGTCGCTTCGGCCCGCGGCTGCGCCTGCGGAGGCGCCGGCCCTCGACCGCCAAGTGATCGACCAGCTCTCGATGATCATGGGCGGGCCGGCCCTGGCTGCCATCGTCGAGACCTACGACGCCCAGGCCAGGTCGCTGGTGGAGGAGCTGGCCACCGCGGCCGCCCATGGACAGGCCGACAAGGCCCGCCGTGCGGCACACACGCTCAGGGGCAGCAGCTCGTCACTGGGGGCGGTGGCACTGCCCGGGCGCTGCCAGGCCGTGGAGGAGGGGCCGGGGAGCCCCACGACCGTCCTGGTGGCCGAGGTGGTGGCCGAGCACGAGCGGTTCCTGACGGCCCTCGAGCGCTACTTGGAGGCGGGCCGGGAGGGCCCTTCGGGGCCGGGCTGACCCGCCGTAGCGCCCCCGCTGAAACCAGCGCGGTCCATCTTCCCCCAGTCCCGTTTGCGGCGCATGTAGCGGACCAGGCCCCGGGCCCGCCACGCCACCGTCAGTTGGCGGTAGCCGAGGCTCTCGGCCATCCCCCACCACAGGAGCCAGGCCCGGTCGCCCTTGCCGTCGTAGCGATGGAAGCTGACCTCCTCAAGCACGAGGGTGGCGGCTGTCAGGCATATGCCGTAGCCGTAGGCCACCAGGAAGAACAGCACGGCGAAGGACCAGTCGACGGCGCCCATCCACAGGCCGAGGCCCAGGCCGAGCAGCCCCACCAGCTCGATCACGGGCGCCAAGAGCTCGACGATCACGAAATACGGGTAAACGACCAGGCCCAGGGCGCGATAGCGGGGGTTGAGGAAGACCCGCCGGTTGCGCCACAGCGAGTCGGCCAGCCCTCGGTGCCAGCGGTCGCGCTGGCGACCCAGTACCCGCAGGGTCTCGGGAGCCTCCGTCCAGGCCACCGGGTCGGGGATGAAGGCCACCCGCCGGCGGTCGCCCACCTCGTAGGACCGCCGCCGGAGCCTCACCACCAGTTCCATGTCCTCGCCCACGGTGTCGTGGGCGTAGCCACCGACGGCCACCACGGCCTCCCGCTCGAACAGGCCGAACGCACCGGAGATGATTAGGTTGCCGCCCAGGCGGTTCCAGCCGAGGCGACCGAAGAGGAAGGCCCGCAGGTACTCCACCACCTGGAAGCCGCCTAGGCCCCGCCGCGGTGCCCGGACGAGCGAGACCCGCCCACCGCGCACGGTTGACCCGTTGGCCACCCGGATCGTGCCCCCCGCGGCCACCACGTCGTCGGAGGACACGAAGGGCCTGACCATACGCTGGAGGGCGTCGGGCTCGATGAGGGTGTCGGCGTCGATGGCACAGATGAGCCGCCCGGTGGCGATGTTCAGGCCGGCGTTGAGGGCGTCCGCCTTGCCGCCGTTGACCTTGTCGACGACCACCAGGTTGGGGTGGCGCCGCGACCGCCACAGACCGACCACCTCGGCGGCCGCCACCTGGCGACGGTAGATGGGCCGGACGGCCACGAGCTCGAAACGGTTGGACAAGGCCTGGATGGTCCCGTCGGTCGACCCGTCGTTGATGACCACCACCTCGAGGCTGGGGTAGGACAGGCCCAGCATGGCCTGGACACTGTCGGTGATCGTGGCTTCCTCGTTGTGGGCCGGGGCCAGCAGGGAGATGGAGGGGGCGATGTCGGACTGGAGTACCCGCCACCGGCTCTCGGACCGCTGGCGCAGGAGGTGAGCGCGCATCTCCAGACCGGCGCTGACGAGCAACAGGGCGTAGAGCGTGTTGACCACCAGGAAATAGAGCAGGATCGCCCAGTCGAGGCGCACGAGCACGGTCTCGACGAACCCCCCGGCGGTCACCGCTCTCTCCCGGCCGAACGTAGGGCGACGAGCTCGAGGACCTGGCGGGCCATGTCGGCCGCGTACTCGTCCCCGCCGGTGCCCGCCGCCCACCGGCGCAGCACCAGCGTCCCCGGGGCGCCCATGGCGGCCAGCGCCTCCCCGGCCGCCTTGCGGACGTCCCACGCCGGGTCACCCAGGAGGCTTCCCATGAGGGGTGGCGGCCGGCCGGTACGACAGCCGGCCTAGGGCCATGCAGGCCACCGCCCTCACGTCGGGCTCGTCGTCGGTCGCCAGCTCGACCAGGGCAGCCGGGGCCCGCTCGCCGCCCAGGGCCCCCAGCAGGGTGGCGGCCCGGGCGCGGGTGTGGGCGTCGGGTGACCCGGCCGCCACCAGCGCCGCCGGTTCGTACATCGGATCGGGGCGCCAGGCCGCCAGTTCCAGGAGCAGAGGTCGGTAGGGCCCGTCGGTCACGCCGAGATGGCGGGCCACCGGGACGGTAGCCGCCGGCCCACACCTCAGAAGGGCGTCTCGGGCCTGGTTGCGGCACAGCGGGGAAGGGTCGGCGAGCAGTGACTCGATGGCCCGCCTCACCCGGTGCAGGAGCACGGGGAGGCTGAAGGGCTTGGCCACGTGGTCGAAGGCCCCCAGGTCCAGGGCGGTGAGCACTTCGGTCTCCGTCGAGCGCAGCGTCACCATGATGACCCGGGTGTGATCGAGGAGGCCCCGGCTCGCCATGTCCCGCAGGAGGGAGAGGCCGTCGAGACCGGGGAGCCCGACATCGAGCAGGACCACCCTGGCCCGTAGCCCCCCGCTGGCCTCACCGCCGAGCAGGGCGGCCGCCTCGGCTCCGTCGGTCACCCACTGGGCCCGGTAGCCCCGGGTGGTGAGGGCGTGCAGGAGCACGGTGGCCAGAGCCTCGTCGTCGTCGACGACCAGTACGTCGACAGCCGTCGGCGCCGAGTCGTCGGCCCCGTCGCGCACGGCCCGCACCTGGTCACCCCCGCTCGCCCGGGCCAGGTCGAGGGCGCGGGACGCGGCATCGACCAGGGTGGCCACGTCGCCCCCGTCGGCCGGGAACCGGGCCAGCCCGGCGCTCACCGTGGCTGCCCCCCGGGCCGCCTCCAGCACGCCCCCGAGACGGTCGCTGGCCTCAGCCAGGCTGCTCCCGAACAGGCCCACGCCTATGCGGTGCTGGCTCAGCACGCCCACTGCGTCCCCGGGGGCGACCGAGCGCCGCACCAACGGGCCCAGGCCGGGCCCGCTCGGCCCCGCAGGGTGGTCGGCCGAGGGGCCCTCGTCGGGTGCGACCAGCGCCAGGGTGAACGGCTTGGCCTCCCGGCGGGCCAGTTCGATCAGGCGCTGGCACTGGGTGGTGAACCCCCGCCGGTTGGCCAGCCCTGTGGCCGCGTCGGTGTCCCACAGCTCGGCCAGGTGGCGGCTTCGGTCGAGCCGGTTGAGGACCCGGGTCACGAGGTCCTCAGGGTCGAAAGGCTTCGCCACGTGGTCGTCGGCCCCGGCTGCGTAGAGCGCCCGGACCACCGAGGGGCTGGCCGAGCCGCTCAGGAACACGATGGGAAGCCGGGCCCACGCCTCGTCACCGCGGACCATCCGGCAAAGCTGGAGCCCGTCGAGGTGGGGCATGTCGAAGTCGAGCACCAGGATGTCGGGACGTACCCTTTGGAGCTCTGACCAGAGCAGCCGGGGGTCGTCGAGGCCCACCACCCTCAGCCCCCTGGTCCCCAGCAGGTCGGCCAGCAGCTCGGTCACGGTCGGGTCGTCGTCCACCACCAGCACGGCCGCCCCCTGCGCCCCCCGTTCGACCGTCCGGCGAGCTATGTGCATGACCGCCCGGGGGGCCATCGACTTCTCCAGATAAGCGCGGGCACCGGCCCGCACGACCGCCGCCCGGTCGACCCCGGCGGCCGGGTCGGTGACGATGATCACCGGCCGGGGGTCGGGGCCGGCGGCCATATGGGCCAAGTAGGACAGGTCGGGGTCGCCGGCGGTGGCTGGGTCCATCACCACCAGGTCAGGGCGCCGCGACGATGCCGACTGAGCGGTCGCCACATCAGCGGCGGACCACGCCCGCATCCCGTGAGCCACGGCCGCCTCGACCAGGCGCAGGGCATGCTCGGCGTCGCCGTCCACGACCAGGACCGCGGGCGGGCCAGCGGGAGGCTCCGCGGCACCCGGCCCTTGGCTGTCCTCGGCACCCGGGCCCTCGGGCTCGGCTCCGGCCGGGGCGGCCGGCGCCTGGGCCTGCGTCCTCAGCTCGACCGCCAGCTCACTGAGGCGCAGGAGGGCCTCCCCCCGGGGCGGCGCGCTCCCCTGCATGAGCAGCTCGATCTCCCGAGCCACGCGGGTACCCTCGTGACGCCCGAACGTCCCGAGCGAGCCCGCCAGCTTGTGGGCCTCCCGTTCTGCCTCCCGCCGCTGTTCCCCACCCAGATCGCCAGCCAGGGCGGCCAGCACGGCCGCCTCGATCGTTTCGATGCGCTCGGTGATGACGGGCTGGGACTGCTCCCACAGGCGCGCCAGGAGGTCCGCCAGGTTGCTCATCCCGCCGGGGCTACGGCCGGTTGGCGCATCCGTTCATGGTGCCAGGGACGCGGGGGCCACGTACCCGAAGGCGCGATCGGCGCGATTGTGCATCAAGGGCTCCCGGCGGAGGTCGGGGGGTTCGGCCCGGGCGCCACCGCGTCGCCGGGCCGGAGCCGAGAGGGCCCGCCGGCTCGGCCCACGAGCCCGGCCACTACCAGCAGGGCCCCCACGGCCATCGAGACGGCCACCCGCCGGCGGGCGGCGTCCTCGCAGGCCCGGGCACGGGCCACCTCGAAGAGCTCGGTGCTGCGGGGCGAGACGTCGAGGTTGCGCACCGCCGGCCCGCACACGGCCGTGGCTTCGGGGGGCGAGAGCTGGGGGTCGAGGTCGCGTAGGCGGAGCAGGGGGTCGCCGTCGAAGCGCACTCCCACGGGGAGGACGGCGAACGTGACGGCCACGAACACCCCGAACAGGCACAGCCCGGCCCACAGACGAGGCGGCACACCGGAACGTCTCACCGGACGAGCCCCGGCGGTCGCGACCATGGCCTGGTCGGGCGGGGGCGCAGGCCGCGCCTTCTCAGCCAGCGGCCAGTTCTCCGATGACCTCGGGCCGGCGGGTGATCGACTGCGCTTCTCGCAGGCGGCCGGCCAGCGCCTCGGGCGCGAAGCCGAACGACCCCGGGGGCAGCAGGACCCGGTCGGTGGCCGAACGGACGTCGACCCCGCCGGGCTCCACGGAGATGTCCTCGACCCACTCCCAGCGGATGGCCACCCGCTGGTCCCCGGGGCCGAAGGTGCTGATGCCGTGCAGGTCGACCCGGTAGATCACCTTGGGGCCGAAGCGCCGCGCCCGCATCTGGCACTCGGCGACCCGTTGCAGCACGCCCCGACTGTAGTGGCCCGGGGGGACGGCTACCCGGAGAGGTCGAGGCGGTAGCCGCGGCCCGGGGAGGCGACCAGCGCCCCGCCCGCCGGTCCCAGGCGGCGGCGCAGGCGCCCGACGGTCACCTCCAGCACGTGGGGGTCGGTCCCACCCGGGCCCCACACCTGCTCCATCAGGGCAGGCCTCGGCACGACCGCACCACCGGCCGCCACCAAGGCGTCGAGCACGGCCCGCTCCCGGGGGGCGAGCTCGGCCCGTTCACCGTCTATCTCGACCACCGACCCCTGCAACGCGACCTGGGCACCGGCCAGGGTCAGGGTGCGCCGGCGCCCGGCCAGGTGGTCGCTGAGCGCCCGCACCAGCAGACCGAGCCGCCCGACGGACGGGGCCAAGGGGGCACTGACCCCCTCGGCCCGTGCCCCCTCGGCGCACACCGGTCCCACACAGGCCACGACCACCCCCCGGTTGCAGGCGTCCCGAAGACCGGCATCGGCCCCGTGCTCGCGGGCGATGGCGAACAGGTTGTGGACGGCCGGCGCGCTGGTGAAGGTGATGGCGTCCACCCGGCCATCGCAGACGGCCTCCACCAGGCGCAACACCGGGCCCCGGTCCTCGGGGGCCCGCCAGCGGTATACCGGTACCTCCAGCACGTCGGCCCCCGCGGCCCGCAGGGCCGACGAGGGTTCGGGGTTCACCATGCCGTACTCCTGGACGGCGACCGTGCGCCCGGCCAGCGGTTCGTCCAACAGCATGTCGACGAGCGCGCCCATCTGCTCGGTGGCCGACCGGCCCCAGACCTCGAGGCCGGCGGCCTGCACGGCGGCCGCCGCCTTCGGCCCCCGGGCCACGATGCGGGCGCCTCCCAGGACGGCGGCCAGTTGCTCGCCCAGGCCCCAGACGGCGGCCGCCTCCGTCCACGCCCGCACGCCGATGCCCGTGGTGGCCACCAGGTAGTCGGGCCGGCGGGCGATGACGGCCTCGGTGGCCTGGCGCAGGTCGTCGTCCGAGGCCAGGTACTGGGTGGTCATCGTGGGGCCGTGCAGGACGGCCGCGCCCCTGCGCACGAGGAGCTCGGCCTGCTCCTCCCAGCGGCGATCGGCGGTGATCCCGACCACGAACCCGTCGAGTGGTCGTAGAGCCATCGCCCTACATCTTCGCCCTCGACCGTGAACGACCCGTGTGGCCCGTGTGTCGCCACCGGTAAACCCGCCTGAACCCAACCTGAAGAGGGCCTCGGCCCTCACAGCGCCCGCCAAGCGCCGTGAGCGACCGGTATCACGCCGTTAACCGGCCGGCAACCGCCGCAACACACCCGGGCACCACTGTTGGGGCGATGAACGGCTCGGGCGCCGGCCCTCGGCGCACCCTCGTGGTGGCCGGCAACGGCATGGTCGGCCAGAAGCTGGTCGAGATCCTCGTCGAGCGGGGCGCCACGGCCGAGTGGGACATCGTGGTGTTCGGCGAGGAGACCCGCCCTGCCTACGACCGCGTGGGGCTCAGCTCGTGGTTCTCGGGTGCCACCGACGACGACTTGTCGCTGGTGGCCCCCGGGTTCTACGACCGGGCCGGGTTGGCGCTGCACCTGGGCCAGCGGGCCGAGCGCGTCGACCGGGAACACCGCCTGGTGTTCCCCACCGCCGGCCTGCCCGTACGCTACGACGCCCTCGTGCTGGCCACCGGGTCCTACCCGTTCGTGCCGCCCATCCCCGGTGCCTCCGCTCCGGGCACCTTCGCCTACCGGACCCTCGACGACCTGGCCGCCATCGGCGACTACGCCCGGCGCTGCAGGGTCGGTGCGGTGGTTGGCGGCGGCCTCCTGGGCCTGGAGGCGGCCAACGCCCTGCTCAACCTCGGTCTCGAGACCCACGTCGTCGAGTTCCTTCCCCGGCTCATGGGCCTGCAGGTCGACGACGGGGGCGGAGCCGCCCTGCGCCGGCGGATCGAGGCCCTGGGCGTACGGGTCCACACCTCCAGGGCGGCTCGCGAGGTCGCTCTCGGCCCCGGCGGGGCGGCCGCCGGCCTGCGGTTCAGCGCAGGCGACGACCTCGAGGCGGACATAGTCGTGTTCTCGGCCGGCGTCCGCCCTCGCGACCAGTTGGCGCGCGACTGCGGGCTGGACGTCGGCGAACGGGGCGGGGTGGTCGTGGACGGCGGGTGCCTTACGTCCGACCCCCACATCTACGCCGTGGGCGAGTGTGCCCTGGCCGCCGGCCGGGTGTGGGGCCTGGTGGCCCCCGGCTACCAGATGGCCCGGGTGGCGGCTGACCGTCTCCTGGGCGGCGACGCCGTGTTCGCCGGGGCCGACCTGTCGACCAAGCTGAAGCTGCTGGGCGTCGAGGTGGCCAGTTTCGGCGACTCCATGGCCTCCACCCAGGGGGCAGAGGCCATCGTCTGGTCCGACCCCGTCTCGGACGTGTACAAGAAGCTGGTCGTCGGCCCGCCGCAGGGCCGGGCCGGGCGCCGATCGGTGATCGGCGGCGTCCTGGTGGGCGACTCGTCGGCCTACCACACCCTCGTGCAGATGGCCCGGGGCGACGTGCCCACACCCGAACGCCCCGAGCTCCTCGTCCTGCCCACGGCGGCCGGGGCCGGCCAGGGCGGGCCGGTGGCCGCGGGCGTAGCCGGCCTCTCGCCCGAGGCCACCGTGTGCTCGTGCAACAACGTGACCAAGGCCCAGGTGTGCGCAGCGGTGGCCTCCGGGTCGACCGACGCAACCGCGGTGAAGGCGTGCACCGGGGCGGGCACGGGGTGCGGCGGATGCCTGCCCCTGGTGACCGAGATCCTGCGCGACGAGCTGCGGCGGGCGGGGGTGGAGGTCGGCAACGCTTTGTGCGAGCACTTCGACCACTCCCGCCAGGAGCTGTTCGACCTCGTCCGGGTGCAGCGGCTGTCGACGTTCTCCGAGGTGCTCAGCGGCCACGGCCGGGGCCGGGGCTGCGAGATCTGCAAGCCGGCGGTGGCCTCCATGCTGGCCTCCCTGGGGAACGGCTACATCCTCGACGGTGAGCACTCGTCCATCCAGGACACCAACGACCACTTCCTGGCCAACCTCCAGCGCGACGGCAGCTACTCGGTCGTGCCCCGGGTGCCGGGCGGGGAGATCACCCCCGACCAGCTCATCGCCCTGGGCCAGGTGGCCAAGGAGTTCGGCCTCTACACCAAGGTCACCGGTGGCCAGCGCATTGACCTCTTCGGGGCCAGCGTCGACCAGCTCCCCGAGATCTGGCGCCGGCTCATCGCCGTGGGCATGGAGTCGGGCCACGCCTACGGCAAGGCCCTGCGCACGGTCAAGTCGTGCGTGGGCACGACCTGGTGCCGGTTCGGCGTGCAGGACTCGACGACCCTGGCCATCGACATCGAGCTGCGCTACCGCGGCCTGCGGGCGCCCCACAAGCTCAAGTCGGCCGTCTCGGGCTGCAGCCGGGAGTGCGCCGAGGCCCAGGGCAAGGACTTCGGCGTCATCGCCACCGAGAAGGGCTGGAACCTCTATGTGTGCGGCAACGGGGGCATGCGCCCCCAACACGCCGTCCTGCTGGCCGCCGACCTCGACCGGGCCACGCTGTTCCGCTACCTCGACCGCTTCCTCATGTTCTACATCCGCACGGCCGGCCGCCTGGAGCGCACGGCCACATGGTTCAACAACCTCGAGGGCGGGATCGACCACCTGCGGCGGGTCGTGATCGACGACGTCCTGGGCATCTGCGCCGAGCTGGAGGCCGACATGGAGCGCCACGTGGCCACCTACCGGTGCGAGTGGAAGGCCACGGTCGAGGACCCCGAACGCCTGGCTCGGTTCCGCTCGTTCGTGAACTGCGAGGAACCCGACCCCAGCCTCGTGTACGTGACCCAGCGGAGCCAGCCCCGCCCCGCCCTGCCCCACGAGAGGGCCGGGACCGGGGCTGGGCCGATGGCCCAGGGGTGACGGCCGTGGCCCCCCCTGTCACATGGGCCGATGTCTGCCCCCTGGATGCGATCGTCCCCGGGCGGGGCGTCTGCGCGCTCGTCGGCGGGTACCAGGTGGCCGTCTTCCGGGTCGACGGCGAGCTCTTCGCGGTGTCCAACCTCGACCCTTTCAGCGGGGCGTACGTGATGTCGCGCGGCCTGGTCGGCAGCCGGGGCGAGGTCTTGAAGGTGGCCTCGCCCGTCTACAAGCAGAGCTTCGACCTGCGGACCGGGAAGTGCCTCGACGACCCCGGCGTGGCCCTGGCGACCCACGCCGTGCGGGTCGTGCAAGGGCTCGTCCAGGTCGCCGTGGCCGGGTGAGCGGCCCCTCCCTGCTGCCGCTGCAGGCGGGCGAGCAGTACCGGTTCACCTTTGCCGTGGAGGCGTGCGTGGGCTGCCACTCGTGCGAGGTGGCGTGCGCCGAGCAGAACGGCACGCCCGTGGAGGGAGCGTGGCGCCGGGTCGGAGAGCTGGAGGGCGGCACCTACCCGCACACCCGGAGGTTCAGCCTGTCGATCGCCTGCAACCACTGCGTGGAGCCGACGTGCCTGTCGGGGTGCCCGACCAACGCCTACGAGAAGCTGGCCAACGGGATCGTCGTGCACCACGAGGCCGAGTGCGTGGGCTGCCAGTACTGCATGTGGAACTGCCCCTACGAGGTGCCGGTGTTCAGCCCGGTCCGCAAGGTGGTGTCCAAGTGCGACATGTGCCGGCCCCGTATCGACGCCGGCCAGGCACCCGCGTGCGTGGGGGCGTGCCCGACACAGGCCATCGGGGTGGAGCCCGTCGACGTGGCCCGGTGGCGGGCCGACCACCACGAGGCGGATGCCCCCGGGCTGCCGCCGGCCTCCATCACTCTGTCGACCACCCGGGTTGTCCTGCCCGCCGGCCTGCCCGAAGACATGGCGGCGGCCAATGAACGGCCCCCGTCCCCCGAGCACCCACACTGGCCGCTGGTCGTGCTCACCCTGCTCACCCAGCTCTCGCTGGGGATGGTCACGGCCACGTGGCTGCTCGAGCTGGGAGGCGGTGAGCGCGGGCGCCTGGGGGGCGCGGCCGTGGCCGCCCTGGCCGCCGGGGTCATCGCCCTGGGGGCGTCGCTGTTCCACCTGGGCCGGCCTGCCCGCGCCCTCAAGGCGGTACGCAACCTGCGGACGTCTTGGCTCAGCCGCGAGGTCGCGCTGTTCGGGCTGTTCTCCGCCCTGTGCGGGGCGTACTCCGCGTCCTGGTTGCTCCCCGGCGTGCCCGGGACGGCCCTGGGGGGCGCGGCGGTGGTCGCGGGCGCGGCCGGAGTCTGGGCCAGCGCGCGCCTCTACCTGGTCCCGGCCCGGCCCGTGTGGGACTCGCCCCGCACCCCGGCCGCCTTCTTCGCCACCACCGGCGCGGTGGGGCCGGTGGCCACCCTGCTGTGCATCGACCGGGCCGCGCTGGCCGCCGGGCCGGTGCGGGCCCTGGTGGTGGTGGCCATGGCGGCTACCGCCTGCCAGGTGGTCAACGGCCTCCTCCTGCGGCGCTCCGTCAGGCGGTCGGCCAGCCGCCAGTACGCGGGCACGGGCTGGCTGCTAGCCGGCCCGCTGCGCCATCTCGTGCTGTGGCGGGCCGTGGCCGCGGGGGTCACCTTGGCCCTGCTGGCCAGCGCCCTGGCCGTCCCCTTCGCGGGCCCAGCCGCCGGGGGGCGCATGGCCGGAGCACTCGTGGTGGCGGCCGCCGGCGAGCTGGTGGGCCGCTACCTGTTCTACGTCTCGGTGGTGCCCTACCGGGTCGCCGGCGGCTTCTTCGGGCCGCGGTGACCACCTACGCCCTCGACCCCCTCGGCGGGGTCATGAACGAGGCTCGGCGCCCCGACCGGTGGGCCCGCACGACGTGCGGCTACTGCTCGGTCGGGTGCGGGATGCTGCTCGGGGCCCGGGGCAACGAGGCGGTAGCCGTCATGGGCGACCCCGAACACCCTGTCAACCGAGGGCGCCTGTGCCCCAAGGGCCTGTCCGAGCACCACACCCTCGCCGCCGAGGGCCGCCTCGTGGTCCCTACCGTCGGGGGCTCACCGGTGACCTGGGACGAGGCCGTTGAGGCGGTGGTCGGAGGGTTCCGGCGCCTGCACGCCGAGCACGGCCCGGGCTCGGTGGCGGTGATCTCCACCGGCCAGCTCGTGACCGAGGAGTTCTACGCCCTGGGCAAGTTGGTGCGTCTGGGCCTGGGCATCGCCCACCACGACGGCAACACCACCCTGTGCATGGCCAGCGCGGTGGCCGGCTACAAGCGCAGCTTCGGGACCGACGGCCCCCCGGGGGCCTACGAGGACTTCGACCAGGCGGACGCCATCTTGCTGGTGGGGGCCAACATCGCCGACAACCACCCCCTGCTGGCACCTCGAGTGCTCGACAACCGCGATGCCACCGTGATCGTGGTCGACCCGCGGGTCACCAAGACGGCGGCCATGGCCGACATCCACCTGGCCGTGCGCCCCCGCACCGACATCGTCCTGCTCAACGGCATGCTCAAGCTGCTGATCGACGAGGGCCTCGTCGACCGCGAGTACCTCGGCGCCCACACCGAGGGCTTCGAGGAACTGGCGGCCCACGTGGCCGGCTACGGCCTCGACCGGGTGGCAGCCGAGTGCGGCGTTGACGCCGGCTTGGTGCGGGAGGCCACTCTGGCCTTCGGGCGGGCCGATCGGGCCATGGCGGCCTGGACCATGGGCGTGAACCACTCGGTGCAGGGCACCGAGACGGTCACCCTGCTCAACAGCCTTTGCCTGGTCACGGGCAACGTGGGCCGGCCCGGGGCCGCTCCCCTGTCGATCACCGGTCAGTGCAACGCCATGGGGGTGCGCGAGGCCGGGGGGACGGCTTCGCTGCCTGGCTACCGGGCCTACGACGACCCCGCCCATCGGGCCGAGCTGGCCGCCCTGTGGGGGCTGCCCGTCGACCGCATCCCCGACGCCCGGGGCCGGGCCTACCCCGACATCATCGACGGCATCCTCGAGGGAACCGTGCGGGGCCTGTGGGTGATCGCCACCAACCCGCCGGTGTCGTTCCCCAACCGGCGCCGCCTCGAACGGGCACTGGCCAGCCTCGAACTGCTGGTCGTCCAGGACGGGTTCGAGACCCCGACCACCGCCCTGGCCGACGTGGTCCTCCCGGCGGCCATCTGGGGCGAGAAGAGTGGTACGTACACCAACAGCGAGCGCCGGGTGTCGATCGTGCGCCCGGCCGTCGAGCCGCCCGGCCACGCCCGCCCCGACTTCGACATATTCATGGCCGTGGCCCAGGCGGCAGGGGTGGGCGACGAGTTGTTCGCCCGCTGGTCGGGGCCCGAGGACGCCTTCGACGAGTGGGCCCGGGTATCAGCGGGGCGACCGTGCGACTACAGCGGCATGACGTGGGCCGCCATCGAGGCCGCCGGCGGGCTCCAGTGGCCCTGCCCCCCGGGCTCGGCGGGGACCCCTCGGCTCTACGCCGACGGGCACTTCAACACGCCGTCGGGCCGGGCCCGGCTGTGGTGCGTCTCCCCCGAGCCCATCGCCGACGCCCCCGACGAGCGCTTCCCGTTCCTGCTCAACACGGGCCGGACCGTGGAGCACTGGCACACCCGCACCAAGACGGGCCGGGTGGCCGTGCTCGAGCACCTGGCGCCTGAGGGCTGGGTCGAAGTCAACCCCGCCGACGCCGCCCGCCTGGGCGTCGGGCCGGGCGCCCTCGTGCGATTGGCGTCGCGGCGCGGCCTCGTCGAGAACGTACCCGTGCGGGTCACGGCCACGGTGAGGCCCGGTGAGGTGTTCATGCCCTTCCACTACGACGAGCTGTGCGTCAACCGCCTGACCGTCGACGAGTTCGACCCGATCTCGCGCGAGCCCAACTACAAGCAGTCGGCTGTCCACATCGAGCCGATGGCGTGACCGTAGGGCCTCACAGTGGCGGGCCCGGACCTGTGCGGGCCTCGACCCGGCCCGTTCACCCGCAGGCAACGGCCCGGGAACAAGGGCCCGGTTAACTGCCGGCATGACACAGATCGACCGCCGGCAGTTCCTGGCCGCCGCCGGAGCGACCGCCCTCGGCAGCCTGCTGGCGGCGTGCGGCGATGCCAAGAAGGTGGCCTCGACGAGCGGGGCGGCGGCCGCGGCCGGCGCCTCGGGCCGGGCTGGTGCCCGCAAGGTCAAGCTCGGCTTCATCGCCCTGACCGACGCCACCTCGATCATCATGGCCAAGGAGCTGGGCTACTTCGCCGAGCGCGACCTCGACGTGGAGGTGCTCAAGCAGGCGTCGTGGCCGGCCACACGCGACGCCCTTCTCAACAACCAGATCGACGGCTGCCACGGCCTCTACAGCCTGCCGCTTTCGGTGGCCACGGGCGTGGGCGGGGCCGGGACCCGGGACCTGCGCATCGCCATGATGCTCAACAACAACGGCCAGGCCATCACGTTGTCCAAGGACTACGCGGCCATCGGCTACGGCGACCCGTCCAAGGCCAAGGAGGCCCTGGAGGGCCGCAACGCCCCGGCCATGGCCATGACCTTCCCGGGGGGCACCCACGACCTGTGGCTGCGCTACTGGCTGCTGGCCACCAAGGCCAACCTGGCCAACGTCAAGATCAGCCCCGTCCCCCCGCCCCAGATGGTGCAGAACATGAGCGTCGGCAACGTCGACGGCTACTGCGTGGGTGAGCCGTGGAACGCAGTGGCCGTGCAGCAGGGCATCGGCTTCACCCACATCGCCACCCAGGACATCTGGCTCAACCACCCCGAGAAGGCCCTGGTGGTCACCGAGAGGTTCGCCACCGAGCGCCGCGACGTGCTCAAGGACGTGATGGCGGCCGTCCTCAAGGCCAGCCGGTGGCTGGACGACGCGGCCAACCGGGCCCAGGCGGCCGGGACGGTGGCCCCCGAGAACTACATCAACGCCCCCGCGGCCGAGATCCGGGGCCGGCTCACCGGCGTCTACGACCTGGGCGGCGGTCTGGGCACCAAGGACTTCAGGGGCGAGCAGATGCAGTTCTTCCGGGGCGGACTGGTCAACTTCCCCCGGCGGTCACACGCCGTGTGGGCCATGGCCCAGTACGTGCGCATGGGGTACCTGAAGGACCCGCCCCCCTACCAGCAGATCGCCGACCAGCTCGTGATGGGCGACCTCTACGCCGAGGTGGCCCAGGCCGAGGGGATCGCGGTCCCCGATGACGACATGGCCCCGTTCGAGGTGCGCCTCGACGGGGCGGTGTTCGACCCCCGTAGTCCCGAACAGGAGGCGAAGCGGCCATGACCGACCTCAAGACCCACGACACGACGGGGCGGGCTGCCACCGGGCCCGCACCCCCGTCACCCACCGGTGCCGCGCTCGGCGGTGAGCCGGGGCCCGAGCGGACCGGGGTGCTGGAGACCGCCCGGCGAGCGGTCTCGACGGCGTTGGCCGCGGCCGTGGGCCTGGGTGTCCTGGTGCTGATCTGGGCCTGGGCCTCGACCTACGTGCGGGAGCTGCCCTCGCCGGCGACGACCTTCGCGACCCTGTGGGACCTTCTGTCGAGACCGTTCTACGACAACGGGCCCAACGACAAGGGCATCGCCGTGCAGCTCGGGGCGTCGCTGGGCCGGGTGTTCAAGGGGTTCGCGGCAGCCGCCCTGGTGGGTGTCCCTTTCGGCCTGCTCCTGGGGGCCAGCAAGTGGGCCTGGAAGGCGGCCAACCCCGTCGTCCAGCTGCTGCGCCCGGTGTCGCCCCTGGCCTGGTTCCCCATCTGGCTGGTCATCCTCAAAGACGCGCCCAAGGCGGCCGTCTGGGTGATCGTCATCACCGCCTTGTGGCCCATCGTGCTCAACACCGCGGCCGGCGCCGGCGCGGTGCCCAGGGACCACCGCAACGTGGCCCGGGTGTTCCGCTTCGGCAGGGTCGCCTACGTGCGCCACGTGCTGCTGCCCGACTCGCTGCCGTCCATCGTCACCGGGCTGCGCCAGTCGATGGGTGTGGCCTGGATGGTGATCGTGGCCGTGGAGATGCTCTCGGGCGGCACGGGGATCGGGTTCTTCATCTGGGACTCCTACAACGCCCTCAACCTGTCCAAGGTCATCTCCGCCCTGCTGGTGGTCGGCGCCGTGGGCCTGGTGCTCGATCTCCTCTTCCTGCGCCTGGGCAAGGCCGTCGCCGTCGAGGGGGTGCAGGCGTGAGCCTCGACGTCGTGGGGGTACGCAAGGCGTTCGTGGGCCGCACGGGCCGCCAGGACGTGCTGCGGGGGGTCGACCTGTGCGTCGAACCGGGCGAGTTCGTATCGCTCATCGGCCACTCCGGGTGCGGCAAGTCCACCCTGCTCAACATCGCCGGCGGCCTGCTCCCGGCCGACTCGGGCACCGTGAGCCTCGACGGCGTGGCGGTGACCGGCCCGGGCCCCGACCGGGCCATGGTCTTCCAGAACTACTCCCTGCTGCCCCGCCTGTCGCTGGTCGACAACGTGCGGGTGGCGGTGCGGGCCGCCCGCCCCGGCCGGTCGGCGGCCCGGTGCGCGGAACTGGCCGAGCGCTACTTGACAGCCGTGGGCCTGTGGCCCCACAAGGACAAGCGCCCCGGCCAGGTGTCAGGCGGCATGCAACAACGGGCGGCGGTGGCCCGGGCGTTCGCCGTCGAACCGCGGGTGCTGCTGCTCGACGAGCCGTTCGCGGCCGTCGACGCCCTCACCCGTGCCCGCCTCCAGGCCCAGCTCGTCGAGCTGTGGAAGAGCGAGAGCGACACCGAGATCGTCGTCATGGTGACCCACGGCATCGACGAGGCCATCCTGCTGTCGGACCGGATCGTGGTCATGGCCAACCCACCCCACCCGTCGGTGATGGACGTCATCCCCACCGAACTGCCCCGCCCCCGCGACCGGGTGACGGTCATCGACGACCCCCACTTCCGCCGGGTGCAGGAGCGCCTCCTCGCCCTGCTCCTGGCGGAAGCCGCATAGGCCGGGGCCGCCGACCCCTGGTGCCGTAGACCCTTGGTGCCAGGTGGGGGTGGTCGTCAGCACCCGAGCGCGTACTTGATAGCGGAACACGTGGTGCGGATCGTGGCGGTGCCGACGGCGCGGGTCAGCGACGACTGCGCCACAGTGTGGAGGCCGTCGCAATTGACGACCGAGGGGCGGTCGAGGCCGCCGGCGGCATGATCGAGGCTGACCTCCGCCGCGAGGCCACGAACCGACGTCGTCACCTCGGCGACGGTGACAAGGGCGCGAGCATCGATCACCTCGGACCGTGTTAGTACGAGCACCGCCCTGCGCTTGCCTCCCACGTCCGCCCCGACTACCCGTGTGCGGGATGTGGGGTTAGCGCCGGGTGGCGTGCTCGATGCAGTAGCGGGCCTCGGGCATGGCCTCGAGGCGGGCCGGGGAGATCGGCTGGCCGCAGGTCTCGCACAGGCCGAAAGTGCCGGCGTCGAACTTGCCCAGCGCGTTCTCCACGTCGGCCAGGCTGTCGCGGATGGCGCCGACCACAGCTTCGACGTTGGCCCGTTCGGCCGTCACCTGGCTGGAGTCGGCGAAGTTGCTATCGAAGTCGAGGCCGGCGGAGTCAGGCCCTTCGCCGAGGTCGTTGAGGCGCTGGAGCAGGTTGGACCGCTCCTGCTCCAAGGACGCGCGAATATCCGCGAGGGTCGCGTCGCTCACGGGCCACACCCTAGTCGTTCGTACGCTTGTGAGCGCGGGCGCGGGGGTGGGCGGCCTCGTAGACCTGGCGCAGCCGCTCGGTCGAGACCCGGGTGTAGACCTGGGTTGTCGAGATCGAGGCGTGCCCCAGCAGTTCCTGCACGACCCGGATGTCGGCCCCGTGGTCGAGCATGTGGGTGGCGCACGAGTGGCGCAGCACGTGGGGCGTGAGGCGGTCGGACAGGCCCACGCGGTCGCCGTAATGGCGCACGACTCCCCAGGCCCCCTGGCGGGACAGCCGTCCTCCCCGGGCGTTGAGCAAGACGGCCTCCGAGTCGGTCCGCCGGGCCCAGCGGGCGGGGACCAGCGCACCCCGGCCCGAGGGCGTGAGCCAGTCCCGCAAGGCGTCGGCCGCCATCCGGCCCACGGGCACGAGGCGCTCCTTGGCCCCCTTGCCGAAGGCCCTGACGAAGCCGGCGTCGAGGTCGATGTCCCCCAGTGACAGCCCCACCAGCTCGGACACCCGCAGGCCGCAGCCGTAAAGGACCTCCAAGATGGCGCGGTCGCGCCGGGCCAGGGCGTCCTCTCCGGTGACGGCCGCCAGCAGGGAGGCCACCTCGTCCTCGGACAACGCCTTGGGCAGCCCGGCCGGCACCGGCGGGCGCTCCACGTCCTCGGCCGGGTTGGTGGGGGCCAGGCCCTCGTCCTCGCAGAACCGGTGCAGAGCCCGCACCGACACCAGGGCGCGGGCCACCGAAGCGGGCGCCCGGCCCGCGGCCCGCAGGAAGGCCAGGTAGTCCTCGACCACCGCCTCGGTCACCTCGCCCACGGCCAACTTCCGGGCGGCCAGGAACTCGGTGTAGGCGGCCAGGTCGCGGCGGTAGGCGGCCAGGGTGTTGCGGGACCGGCCCTTCTCCACGGCCAGCCACGACAGGAGCTCCTCGACCTCCCGGGGCGTGTCGTTCAGGCGCCCAGGCACGCCAGGGGGTCGGCGGGTTCACGGCCGAGGGCCTCGGCCACCGCCGGGTTGGTGACCCGGCCGCCCACCGTGTTCACGCCCCGCCGCAGGGCGGGATCGGCGGCCGCCGCGTCCCTCACACCCAGGTTGGCCAGCTCCACGACATAGGCGAGGGTGGCGTTGGTCAGGGCGTAGGTCGAGGTGTGGGGGACGGCCCCGGGAACGTTGCCCACGGCGTAGTGCAGCACTCCGTGGACGCGGTAGACGGGGTCGGCGTGCGAGGTCTCCCTGGTCGTGGCCACACAGCCGCCCTGGTCGACGGCCACGTCGACGATCACCGCCCGGTCCCTCATGCCCATGACCATGGCCTCGGTCACCACCACCGGTGCCCGCCCGCCGGGCACGAGCACGGCCCCGATGACCAGGTCGGCCTTGGCCACGGCCCGCTCCACCGCCCCCCGGTTGGAGGCCAATGTCATGATCCGGCCCTTGTGGATCTGGTCGACCCACCGCAGCCGGTCGAGGTTGCGGTCGAGCAGGATGACCTCGGCCTCCATGCCCTGGGCTATCCACGCCGCGTTCCACCCCACGTTGCCGGCCCCGATGACCACCACCCGGGCCGGGCGCACCCCCGGGGCCCCGCCCAGCAGGACCCCCCGGCCACCGTGCTCGCGCTCGAGGAAGTGGGCGCCGATCTGGGGGGCCATGCGCCCGGCCACCTCGCTCATGGGCGCCAGCAGGGGCAGGCTGTTGTCGGCCGCCTGGACGGTCTCGTAGGCCAGGGAGGTGGTCCCCGACACCAGCAGGGCCTCGGCTACGTCGGGGTAGGCGGCCAGGTGGAGGTAGGTGAACAGCACGAGGCCGGGCCGCAGGTAGCCGAGCTCGCCGGGCTGGGGCTCCTTGACCTTGACCACGATGTCTGACGCCCACGCCTCGTCGGTGCCCACGATCTCGGCCCCGGCGGCCACGTACTCGTCGTCGGTCACCGACGAGGCCGACCCCGCGCCAGCCTCGACGCACACCCGGTGGCCGTTGGCCACCAGCTCGCGTACGCCGTCGGGGGTGAGGGCGACGCGGTGCTCGCCCTTCTTGGTCTCGGCCGGTGCGCCGACGATCATGGCCCGTCACCGTAGCGGGCGGCCGTTGACATGGCCCCGGAGGAGGCCGAGAATCGCCGCGTGGCCACCATCCATGCCGACTATGTCCCGGGGGGAGGACCGGCCACCCGCCGGTAGTGCCTCAGGCGAGGGCCGCGCGGGCCAGGCAGAGGCCGATGATCGATTTGGCGTCGACGATGGAGCGGTCGGCCACGAGGGCGGGGACCTCGTCGAGGGCGATCTCCTCGATGGTCATGTGCTCCTCCTCCTCGCCCTGGGCCGAGAGCGGGCAGGGGCTGAGGCCGGTGGCCAGGTAGACGAACGAGTGCTCGTCGCAGAACCCGGGCGAGTTGTAGAACTCGCCCAGCAGCACCATCTGAGCGGCCTCCATGCCCACCTCTTCGGCCAGCTCGCGGCGGGCGGTCAGGACGGGGTCCTCGCCGGCCACGTCGCGCTTGCCGGCGGGGATCTCCAGCAGCTCGCGGTCGACGGCCGCCCGGTACTGGCGGACCATCAGCACACGGCCCTCCCCGGTCACGGGCACGACCGACACGGCACCGGGGTGGTGCACGATGTCTCGCTGGAAGCGGCCGCCCCCGGGGCCTTCGAAGGTGCCCTCGGCGACCGAGATCAGCGACCCCTCGAAGGCGACCCGTTCAGCGAGCTTGCGGAACCGGGGCGTCGACAAAGCTCAGGAGCCGGGGGGCGCGGGCCTCGGCCCGGTCGAGGGCGGCCCGTACGAACGCCGCGAACAGGGGGTGGGGCCGGTCGGGCCGGCTCTTGAACTCGGGGTGGGCCTGGGTTCCGATCCAGAACGGGTGACCGGCCAGCTCGACGAACTCGACCAGCCGGTCGTCAGGCGAGGTGCCCACGGCCACCAGGCCGGCGTCGTCGACCCGGCGCCGGTAGCGGGGGTTGAACTCGTAGCGGTGCCGGTGGCGCTCGTAGACGAAGGGCTCGCCGTAGGCCTCGGCCACCTGCGAGCCGGGCTGGAGGCGGGCCGGGTAGACACCCAGGCGCATGGTGCCTCCGTAGTTGACGACTTCGCGCTGGTCGTCCATCAGGTCGATGACCGGGTGGGGGGTGTCGGGGTCGAACTCGGACGAGTTGGCGCCCCCGAGGCCCAGCACGTTGCGGGCGAACTCGATGACCATGGTCTGCATGCCCAGGCACAGGCCCAGGCAGGGGATGTCGTTCTCCCGGGCGTAGCCCGCGGCCGCCACCTTGCCCTCGACCCCCCGGGCCCCGAAGCCCCCGGGGATGACCACGCCGTCGAGGTCGTTCATGCGCCCCGCGGCCAGCAGGCCCTCGACGTCCTCGGCCTGGATCCACTCCACGTCGACCCGGGCCCCGTGGGCGAACCCGCCG
The DNA here is from genome assembly GCA_040754375.1 of Actinomycetota bacterium. NCBI lineage: Bacteria > Bacillati > Actinomycetota > Actinomycetota bacterium. The sequence continues at coordinate 41,912 of JBFMCT010000008.1, read as the reverse complement.
TGGCGCAGGGCCTCGACCACCGACAGGTAGGCGTCGGGCAGCACGACGTACTTGCCGATGAGCCCGATGCGCACCGGGGTGGTGGACGCCTCGACCCGGGCCACCAGGGCCTGCCAGCTCGACAGGTCGGGCCGCTGTTCGGGGCTGTCGAAGCGCAGGAGCTTGCACACGTAATCGTCGAGGCCCTCGTCGTGGAGCACGAGGGGGATCTCGTAGAGGTTGGCGGCGTCGACGGCGCTGACCACTGCCTCCGAGGGCACGTCGCACAGCAGGCTGATCTTGCACTTTAGCCCGTCGGAGATGGGCCGGTCGCTGCGACACACGATCACGTCGGGCTGGATGCCACGGCTACGCAGCTCGGTGACCGAGTGCTGAGTGGGCTTGGTCTTCTGCTCGCCCGAGGGCCCGATGAAGGGCACGAGGGTGACGTGCAGGTAACACACGTTGTCGCGGCCCACGTCCTTGCGGAACTGGCGGATGGCCTCCAGGAACGGGAGGATCTCGATGTCGCCCACGGTGCCGCCCACCTCGGTGATCACCACGTCGACGTCGTCGGTGGCCACCTTGAGGATGCGGGCCTTGATCTCGTTGGTGATGTGGGGGATGACCTGGACGGTGACCCCCAGGTAGTCACCCTTGCGCTCCTTGGCCAGCACGGCCGAGTAGATCGACCCGGTGGTGGCGTTGGACTCGCGCTTGAGGTTCTCGTCGACGAAGCGCTCGTAGTGGCCGAGGTCGAGGTCGGTCTCGCCCCCGTCCTCGGTGACGAACACCTCACCGTGCTGGTAGGGGTTCATCGTGCCCGGGTCGACGTTGATGTAGGGGTCGAGCTTCTGCATCGTGACCCGTAGGCCACGGCTCTTGAGGAGCCTGCCGAGCGACGCCGCGGTGATTCCCTTGCCGAGCGAACTGGCCACGCCGCCCGTGACAAAAATGTGCTTGGTCACGGGAGACCAGCCTATCCCCGCCCGAGGGGGGCGCGGTGGATAGCCTCCGGGCGTGGGCGTGCTCGACGTGTTCGCCGGGGCGGGCGGGCTGTCGACCGGCCTCGCCGAGGCCGGTTTCGAGGTCGTGGGGGGCGTCGAGCGGGACCGGGACGCCTGTGAGACCTTCGCCAAGGCCCACCCGTCCGCCGAGGTGGTCGAGGGGGACGTGGGCCGCGTTCCCCTGCGCCGCTGGCGGGACGAGGTCGAGGTAGTGGCGGGCGGGCCACCGTGCCAGCCGTGGAGCACGGGCGGCAAGCGCCTGGGCCCGGCCGACGCCCGTGACGGCTGGCCCGCCTACCTGCGGGTGCTCGACGAGGTCAGGCCCCGGGCCTTCGTAGCCGAGAACGTGGCCGGCCTGGCCAGCCGCGCCCGCCGGGCACACCTCGACGCCCTGCTGGGCGAACTGGCGGCCCGGGGGTTCGTGGTCACGTCCCGGCTGGTCGACGCCGCCGGCTACGGGGTACCCCAGCACCGGCACCGGCTAGTGGTTGTAGGCGTACGGGGAGGTCCCGGCTACCGGTTCCCCGAGGCGGGGTACGGCCCGGGCCGCCCCCGGCCCTGGGTGGCGGCCGGGTCGGTGGTCGGGATCGAGGCCCTGGGCGTGCCCAACCCGTCGGCCGTGACCTACGCCCGCCGGCCCGACCTGCGGGCCGACCCCTACGGGGGCCACCTCTACAACGGGGGGGGCCGGCCCCTCGACCTGGCCCGGCCGGCCCGCACCCTGCTGGCCAGCATGGGCGGCAACAAGACGCCGTGGGTCGACACCGCCGGGGTGGTGCCCGGCTACCACGCCCACCTGGTGGCCGGCGGGCAGCCGCGGGCCGGCCTCGTGCCCGGGGCTCGGCGCATCACCGTCGAGGAGGCGGCCCTTCTCCAGACGTTCCCCCCGGCCACCGCCTTCGCCGGTGCCCGGTCGAGCCGCTACCGCCAGGTGGGCAACGCCGTCCCTCCGGCCCTGGCCCGGGCCGTGGGGGCGGCGCTGGCCGCCCACCTGGCCAGGGACTGACGGCCGGGACGGGGGCGGTGGCCGAGAGGTGGAGGGAGCCGTTCGCCTCGTCGGAGGCCCTCCGGAGCCGGATGTCGGCTCAGCGCCGCCAGGACACCGGGCCCGAACTGGCCGTGCGCCGGGCACTGCACGCCTCGGGCCTGCGCTACCGGGTGCACGTGGCGCCGCTGGCTGGGCTTCGCCGCCAAGCCGACGTGGTGTTCACCCGGGCCCGGGTGGCGGTGTTCGTCGACGGCTGCTTCTGGCACGGCTGCCCCGAGCACGGGCGGCGCCAGCACCGGGTCAACGGGTGGTACTGGCCCGAGAAGATCGAGCGCAACCGCCGGCGTGACGCCGACACCGACGCCCGGCTGGCGGCCGCAGGCTGGACCGTCGTGCGGGTGTGGGAGCACGAGAGGCCAGAAGCGGCCGCCGCCCGGGTGCGGGAGGCGGTGACTGCCGCCGCCGGCGGGGCCCGGGTCAGCCGAAGCCCCGGCTGTCCTGCTTGAGGGCGGTGTCCACCGCCAGGGCGGCGGCCAGCACCAGGCTGCGCAGCGGTTCGTCGAGTGCCCGGTGGACCTGCACGACGTAGTTGTCGGCGGTCGTGAACATGGTCTTGGCCAGGCCCTCCCACGTCTTGGTGATACGGGCCACCTCGGTGCCGTTGGCGTCGGCGATGTTGAAGTTCCACGCCCGCCAGTTCTCCCCGTTGATCGACCCCAGCCGGTGGCCGCCGGCCATGAGGCCGAAGTGGATCTTGCCGATCATGTTCTCCTGGACGATCTCGCCCACCGGCCGACCGGCACCGTCCTCCACCACGACGCGCGACTTGACCAGCTTGGCCGGCCTGGTCAGGACAAGGACCGGGGTGCCGGTGGCGTCGACCACCTGGAGCTTGTGGGTCATGAACTGGTCGAAGGAAGTGACCACCCTCATGACCTTCTTGAGCGTGCTCTGGCCCACCTGGCGTACGGCCCCGATCTGGCGGCCCTCGCGGTCGTAGATGGCGTACTCGTTGTTGACCTCGATGAGCTTGGCCTTCTGGTTGACGACCAGCACGGGCTCGGTGAACAACGTGCCGCCCCCGGGCCGGGCCTCTCCGGCGGCAACCGCCTTCTCGACGTCGCGGATGATCTTGCCCTTCTCCCGGTTGACGGTGGGCACGTGGGGCTGGCCGGTCGGGGGGTCTTGGGCTTGGCGGCCCCTGGTGGCCACGTGCTCGGTCCACTGGCTGCCGTCCCAGTAGCGCAGCTCATGGCGGCCGAAGGGGTCGGGGTACCAGTCGGGGGCGCGGGTGCCGAGGTCGCTCACGGGTCGAAGGTAGCTGCCTCCGGGCCCTTCAGCAGGGCGGCCGCCTTCTCGACGGCCCGCCGGGCCCTGGTCAGCCGCTTCTCCTCGGCCACCAGCCGGTCGCGCTCGTCGGGACCGGCGGCCGTCGCCTCCCGCAGCCGGTCGAGTGCGAGGTCGGCCAGACGTTCGGCGATGGCCTCCAGCTGGCGCGTCGTCTCGTCGTCGATCGGGCACCTCCCCGTCGGTTGTCGCCCGGAGGCACCGTAGTGGTGGGGGTGGGTAGCCTGCCGGCGATGGCCGCCCCACCGCCCGCCCTGGCCGGCTACGTCGAGGCCGAGCGCGGCCGGATCGTCTCGACCCTGCTGGAGTGGCTGCGCATCCCTTCGATCTCGGCCCAGCCGGCTCACGCCCCCGACGTCCGGCGGTCGGCCGAGTGGACGGCCGGCCTGCTCGAGGGTGCCGGGCTGGAGAACGTCGAGCTGATCGAGACGGCTGGGGCGCCGTCGGTGTACGGCGATCACCTCCACGCCGGCCCCGGCGCGCCCACGGCCCTGGTCTACGGCCACCACGACGTGCAACCCGTCGACCCCCTCGACGAGTGGACCTCGCCGCCGTTCGAGCCCACCGTCGTGGGCGGGCCCGTGGACGGCGAGGTCCGGGCGCGGGGCGCGGTCGACGACAAGGGCCAGGTCCTCTACCAGGTGGAGGCCGTGCGGGGCCTGCTGGCCACGGCCGGGCGCCTGCCGGTGAACATGAAGTTCCTGATCGAAGGCGAGGAGGAGGTGGGCAGCCCCCACTTCGGGGAGCTGCTCCGTACCCATCGGGACGGGCTGGCGTGCGACGTGGTGGTCGTCTCGGACACCGACATGTGGGCGCCCGACGTGCCCACCACGTGCGTGGGCATGCGGGGCCTGGTGGCCTTCGACGTGGCCGTGCGCACCGCCCCCTCCGACCTGCACTCGGGCCTGTTCGGCGGGGCCGTGCCCAACCCGGCCCACGTCGTGGCCCGCCTAGTGGCCGCCCTCCACGACGGCGACCGGCGGGTGGCCGTGCCCGGCTTCTACGACGACGTACGCCCCCTGACGGCCGCCGAGGAGGCCTCGCTGGCCGCCATCCCGGTAGACGAGGAGGCGTGGCGGGCCATGGCCGGTGTGGCCCGGCTGGAGGGCGAGGCCGGCCGTTCGCTGCTGGAGCGCATCTGGACGCGCCCGACCTGCGACGTGGTCGGCATCTCGGCCGGCTACCAGGGCGAGGGCATCAAGACGGTGGTGCCCGCCCGGGCCGGGTTCAAGGTGACGTTCCGCCTGGTGCCCGACCAGAGGCCCGAGCGGGTGGCCGAGCTGTTCGGGGCCTGGCTGGCGGCGGCCGTGCCCGAGGGCGTCGAGGTCGAGGTGGCGCCCCAGGGCGGCGTGGCCCCCGCACTTACCCCCGTCGACCACCCGGCCATGGCCGCCCTGTGCCGGGCCATCGCCCGGGTGTGGGGCCGCGACCCGCTGTTCACCCGCATCGGGGGCAGCGGTCCCGAGGAGGCCCTGGGCCGGGTGCTCGGCGCCCCCGTCCTCTACCTCGGGGTGGCCCTGCCCGGCGACCGCTTCCATGCCCCCAACGAGCGCCTGGTCATGGACCAGTTCTGGAAGGGCCTGCTGGCCGCCGGGGAGCTGTGGGGCGAACTGGCGGCCGCCCTCGCCCCCGGGGAGACCCAGTGACCGCCGCCCCTCCCGAGCGGGAGTGGGCCTCGTTCGAGGACGACCACGAGCACCGGACGTGGGTGTTCGACGTCACGTTCCTGCTCAGCCGGTGGACGTGCATCTTCGGGCGGGGCTGCCAGGGGGTGCTGACCGGACCGGCCCCCGAACTGGTCCAGGGCTGCTGCTCGTACGGCGCACACTTCACCGGGCCCGAGGACGTGGCCCGGGTCGAGGCCGCGGCCGCCGCCTTGGAGGCGGCCGACTGGCAGCACCGGGCCCAGGGCCGCCGCCGGGGGGTCACCAAGGTCGACCGCGGCGGCGAGACCGTCACCCGCATGGTGGGCGGGGCCTGCATCTTCCTGAACGGGCCCGACTTCCCCGGGGGCCCGGGCTGCGCCCTGCACAGGGCCGCCTTGGACCGGGGTCTGTCGCCCATGGACCTCAAGCCCGACGTGTGCTGGCAGCTACCTCTGCGGCGGGAGGACCGCGAGGAGGGAGCCGGCCGGGTCACCTCCACGATCTCGGAGTGGGGCCGTGCCCAGTGGGGGGCGGGCGGGGCCGAGTTCCACTGGTGGTGCACCGAGGCCCCCGAGGCGTTCGGCGGCGGGGAGCCCGTCTACCGGGCCATGGCCGCCGAGCTGGCCGCCCTGGTGGGCGAGGCCGTGTACACCCGCATTGCCGCCTACCTGGACTTTCGCGCCGGAGGAGGCGAGTTCCTCCCCCACCCGGCCGTCAGGACAGGGGCCGGCTAGTCGGTGCGGTCGCCGGGACCGTCGGTGCCGGTGGGGCCGTCGGTGCCCGTGGAGGGGGAGCCGAGGTCGCCGGGCAGGCCGTCGAAGTCGTCCTCTTCTTCGAACAGGCACCACGAGGCGTGGTCGTCGTCAGGGTGGGCGCCACACTCCGGGCACCGCTCGACGGCGACCTCATTGCTGCGCTTCAGGGCACGCGCTTCCTCGAAGCGACGATGGCGACCCTTTTTCACGTCCGTGCTCCCGACTCGAGCTCCTGCGACGACGGGCGCCAGTGTACCCCGGGAGGGGGCCAGGCCCGGCGCCAGGCCGCTGAGGCCTCCGCCAACACCACGGTGCCGTCCCCACGCCCAGCGGCCTCGCCGACTTGCGCTTGCGCCGGAAGTGGGCACCCGCGTGGGACCGAGGCACTTCGCGGGCACCGCGGGCCGGCGGGTAGCGTGGCGGCCATGGCCGAGGACTTCGACGTGAACGCCATGATCGAGCGCTTCCGGGACCGGGCCCGGGCGGTCAAGACCCGGGGCATGCCGCCCGTAGAGGGAGCCGACCGGCGCCGCATCCTCGAGCAGATGCAGCTCGACTACATGGACTTCGCCATGATGGGCGACGCCACCGGCGCGCTGGAGGACGGGGTCCTCGTGCTGCGGGTCGACCTCCGGCCGAAGGGGTCTACGGGATGACCCGGTTGATCGACCGGTAGTCGACGCCCGCGAACCGGGCGATCTCCTCCTCACGGCGCTTGGGGCCGTCGATGACCCACTTGGAGAACACGACCTCGTCGCCGGTCATGCTCCAGGTGTCGGCCTCGATCGTCTTCTTCTCGCCGTCGTGCTCGAACTCGTAATATGGGCGCTGTCCAGGCATCGGGCGCCGAGCGTAACGCGCCACCCGTAGCATCGGGCACCAATGGACGGCACGGGGCCCCGGTGGTGGCAGGAGGCGGTCTTCTACCAGGTCTATCCCCGGTCGTTCGCCGACTCGGGGGGCGACGGGGTGGGCGACCTCGAAGGCCTGCGCCAGCGCCTCGACCACCTGCAGTGGCTGGGCGTCGACGCCATATGGGTCTGCCCGTTCTACCCCTCCCCCATGGCCGACTTCGGCTACGACGTGGCCGACTACTGCGACGTCGACCCGCTCTTCGGCACCCTGGAGGACTTCGACCGCCTGGTGGCCGACGCCCACTCCCGGGGGATCCGGGTGATCGTGGACTGGGTGCCCAACCACACGTCCGACCGCCACCCGTGGTTCGTCGAGAGCCGGTCGTCGCGCGACAGCCCGAAGCGTGGGTGGTACGTGTGGCGCGACGGTGGCGACGGGCCGGGGGGACGGCCCAACAACTGGCGGGCGGCCTTCGGGGGCCACGCCTGGACATGGGACGACCGGACGGCCCAGTGGTACCTCCACCTGTTCCTGCCCGAGCAGCCCGACCTCAACTGGCGCAACCCCGAGGTGGCCGAGGCCATGGAGGGCGTCCTGCGCTTCTGGCTCGACCGGGGAGCGGACGGGTTCCGCATCGACGTCGTCCAAGGCCTGGGCAAGGACGACGAGTTGGCCGACGACCCACCCGGGTCGGTCCTGCCCCGTTCGACGACCAACGACCACCCCAACGCCCACCCCATCCTGCGCTTCATCCGGCGCCTGGTCGACGCCTATCCCCAGGAGCCGGTGCTCGTGGGCGAGGTCTACCTGCTGTCCACCGAGCAGGTGGCCCGCTACCTGGGCGACGGCGACGAGCTGCACCTGGCCTTCGACTTCACATCGCTGTACGCACCGTGGACGGCCGACGCCTGGCGAGCGGCCATCGATCGCGTGGCGGCCGAGTTGGGCCCCATCGGGGGCTGGCCCACGTGGGCCCTGTCCAACCACGACAACCCCCGCCACGCCACCCGCTACCGCGGGGAGGCCCAGGCCCGGGCCGCGGCCGTCTTGCTGCTCACCCTGCGGGGGACTCCCTTCCTCTACGCCGGCGAGGAACTGGGCTTGGAGGACGCGGTCGTGCCGTCCCACCGGACCGTGGACCCCGGTGGGCGCGACGGCTGCCGCGCCCCGCTGCCTTGGGACGCCACCGAGTCCCACGGTTGGCCCGGAGCCGGCCCCGGCGGCGCCTGGTTGCCGTGGCCGCCCGACGCCGCCACCCGCAACGTCGAGTCCCAGCGGGCCGACCGGTCATCGGTGCTCCACCTCTACCGCCGCCTCCTAGCGGCCCGGCGGGCCAGCCCCGCCCTGCGCCGGGGATCGCTGGCCGTGCTGGCTTCGGCGCCCGGTGTGCTGGCCTACGAACGGCTGGCCGGCCCCGACCGCCGGGTGGTCCTCGTGAACTTCGAGGCGGCCCCGACCGAGGCGGCAGTGCCGGGCGACTGGCTGGTGGAGGTCTCGACCGAGGGCGGCCCCGGCGGGGAGGACCGGCCTTACGACGGCCAGCTCGGGCCGGCGGCGGCAGTCCTGCTCCGCCCCGCTTAGCGCCCGCGAAGGCGAGGGGCGGCGGGCGGGTGTCCTGACGAGGGCGGTGCCTCCCACGGCGGGCCCTCAGCCGGGCAGGGGCCCGAACACGACCGGCCGGCCGCCGGCGACCCACGCCTTCATTCCCCCGGCCAGGTTACGGGCGTCGATGCCCTGGGCCCGGTACCACTGGGCCGCCCGGCCGCTGCGGGCCCCGGTGGCGCACACGATGTAGACCGGGCCCGTACGGGGAAGTTCGGCCACCCGGGCCACGACCTCGCCCATCGGGACCAGGGTGGCACCGGAGAGGTGCCCACCCTCGTACTCGTCGTGTTCTCGCACGTCGACCACCGGGGCCCCGCCGACCAATGCTGCCTCCAACTGCTCGGGGGTCACCTCCGGTACACCGGGTGGGGTGCCCATGCCGTAGCTCACGAACTCTCCTCGCGCAGGAACCTCAGGGCTTCGCCGTCGACCTCTCCGATCGCCGACTTGGCCGCCTCCCGGGACAGCACGACGAGCCGCGACCTTGCCCGGGCACACCGCTTGCCGTCTCCGTTCAACAGGACGGCAGAAGCCTCCATGCGGATGGAGCCCGTCCGCTCCAGCCGAGCCTCGATCCGGTGGGGCCGGCCGACCATCACGCCGTGTTCGAAGTTGGTGGTGTTCTCCCGCACGACCGCGAACCTGCCGGCCGCCGCGATGGCCGTCCAGGCCATGGCCTCGTCCAGCAGGGCCATCACCACCCCGCCGTGGACGTAGTTGGGCGCCCCCGAGTACTGCGGGCCCAGCGTGAACTCGGCCTCCACCAGTCCGGACGAATCGTCGTAGCTGTAGGCGACCTGCAGCCCCGCAGGGTTGGCGGGCTCACACACGAAGCATCGCGTCGGGAAACCGTAGGCCCCGGGGTCGAGCCGCGTCCGCGTCATCGGCGCGAACCTAGTGCCTCCACGGTCAAGGCTTGCCTCGTTTCTCGCCCTACCTTCGGTTGGCCCTGGCCAACTCGCCTGCGGTCGAACACCCCTTGTGGTCAGGCGAGGAACGAGGCGAACCTCTTCCTCATGAGGGCACCAACGCGACCACCAAGGCACGATGGTCCGACAGGGCCAAGCGCCTGACCTCGACGGCGGTGACGGGCGGGAGGTCGCCCCGGCCGAGGACGTGATCGACCTGCAAGCGGGGCCGGTCGGCCGGATAGGTGCGGGCCTCGGCCAGGGAGCGCCAACCCGACGTCCAGCGGGGCAGGGGGCCAGGGGCGTTGAGGTCGCCGGCCAACACGGCCGATGGCCCGAGGCCCTCCAGCCACCGGACCGCCCGGCGCAACTGGACCAGGTTGTACCCCGGGACGAACGACAGGTGGGTGGTGGCGACCACCATCGCATCGACCTCGGCGGCCAGGACTACCCGAGGCTCGTCGCGCAGCAGGAGGAACCGCCCCCGGCCGCCGGGCACCATCACCGGCGACCGGACGGGAGCAGCCGCCAGGCGCAGTACGTGCCAGCGCTCGACCGGCAGCCGCGACACGATGGCGACCCCGTACGCCGCCCCGCCGCCGGTGCCCGACCGGCGCTGGCCCTCACCGGACGGCCTCGGTTCATCGGCCCCCGGGCCGGCCCCGCTGCCGGGCCCCGTCCCAGCGGTCTCTTCGCCGCCGGGCCCCGTCCCAGCGGTATCTTCGTCGGCGGCCGGACGCCACAGCCCGCCGGGGACGCCCACTATGGCCGGCTCGAAGCGCCAGGAGGCGGAACCCAAGGCGGCGGCCACCTCGGCCGTCTGGTCGGCGCCGCCCGAACGGTCCTGGCCGCGGTCAACCTCCTGCAGGCACAGCACGTCGACCTCCAGCGACCGGCAGGCGGCCGCCAGCCTCTCCACGGACACCACCCCGTCGGCCAGAGACCGGCCGTGGAGGATGTTGAAGGTGGCGAGCCTCAACCGCCGTAGTTCATGCGGGTGTCCTCCATGCGCAGGACGGGCGTGTCCTCGGCCTTGGCGAAACCGGCGTCGACGACCTCGCCGATGAACAGCGTGTGCCCGCCCACTTCGACCGTCTGCCACAGGGTGCAGTCGACCCAAGCCACCGCCTGGTCGAGCACGGGCGCCCCCGAGAGGCCGTCGTGGAAGGCGAAGCCGTTGAGGGTGCGGGCTTCGAGGTCGACCTCGACGGGCTTGGTGAACTTGCGCACGATGGCCCGGTCCTCGCGGTCGATGACGTTGAGGCTGAAGACCCGGCCGGCGGTGACGAGCTCGTGGGTGTACGCACCGGCCTCCACGCTGATGGCCACCAGCTTGGGGTCGAAGCTGACCTGCGTGGCCCAGTTGAGGGTCATGCCGTTGCGCCGGTCGCCGTCTCGGCTGCCGACCACGTAGAGACCGTAAGGCAGAGCCCACAGCACCCGCCGGCGCAGCTTGTCGTAGTCCTCGGGGTCACGGCCCTCGGGTACCGGCCCGACGATCCCGCTGATCAGCGGCATCAGGGCACCAGCGCGTCGATGGTGCGGGCCATCTCGATGTCGCCCATGGTGATGCCCCCCTGGCTGTGGGTGGACAGGGCCAGCCGGACCCGTGCCCAGCGGATGTCGATGTCGGGATGATGGTCGGCGGCCTCGGCTTCGAAGGCCACCCGCACCACGAAGGCGATGGCCGCCCGGAAGCCCTCGAACCGGACCTCGCGGACGATCTCGCCGCCCTCCATCTCCCACCCGTCGAGCCCGCCCAAGGCGGCCCGCACTTCGTCGTCTTCCAGCAGGGCCATCCCCGCACGCTATTCGCTCGTGCAGGTCCTCCGAGATAGTTAGTATGACGAACGAAATGACCAGGACCCTGCCCACGGACCTCAGCTCCGACGTCGCCGCCCGGCTCCGCCACTGCGTCTTCCGCCTGCGCCGGGTGCTGCACCGCCAGGTGCAGGGCGACCTGACCCCGTCGCAGGCGTCGGCTCTGGCCAGCGTCGAGCGCCTCGGCCCCCTGACCCTGGGCGAGCTCTCGGCCGTGGAGAGCGTCCGCCCGCCGACCATGACCAAGGTCGTGGCCGCTCTGGAGGACCAGGGCCTGGTGGCCCGGCTAATCGACCCCAACGACCGGCGAGTGTGCCGGGTGGAGGCCACGCCCCAGGGTTCGGCCCTACTGGCCACCAGCCGGCTGCGCACCGACGCCTACCTGGAGGCCCGCCTCCGGAGCCTCTCCCCCACCGAGCGGGCCGCCCTGGAGCGGGCCATCGAGGTGCTCGAGCGCCTGGCCGAGGGCGACGAGTGACGAGCCGCTCGGGCACGTTCCGGTCCCTCCAGAACCGTAACTTCAAGCTGTTCACCTCCGGCCAGCTCGTGTCGGTCACCGGCACCGGGATGCAGCAGGTGGCCCAGGCCTGGCTGGTCCTGAGCCTCACCGACAGCGGCACCGCCCTGGGCATCACGGTGGCCCTGCAGTTCCTTCCCATGCTGCTGTTCGGGGTGTGGGGCGGGCTGCTGGCCGACCGGCGCGACAAGCGCACGCTCCTGGTGGCCACCCAGGTGGCCCAGGGGGTGCTGGCCATCGCCCTGTTCGCCTTGGTGGTGACCGACGTGGTCAACCTGTGGATGGTCTACGTGATGGCCCTGCTGCTGGGACTGGCCACCTGCGTGGACATGCCCACCCGCCAGTCGTTCACCATCGAGATGGTCGGGCCGGAGTACGTCACCAACGCCGTGGCCCTCAACAGCGCGGTGTTCAACAGCGGGCGGCTGCTCGGCCCGGCCGTGGGCGGGCTGATCATCGCCTCGGTCGGGGTCGGCCTGTGCTTTCTCATCAACGGGCTCTCTTACATCGCCACCATCGTCGCCCTCCGGGCCATGGACACCACCAAGCTGTACCGCCAGCCCCCGACGCCCCGGGAGAGGGGCCAAGTCAGGGCGGGCATGCGCTACGCCTGGCGGGACCCAGTCCTGCGCCCCACCCTCCTGCTGGTCACGGTGGTCGGGACCTTCGGGTTCAACTTCATCGTCGTGCTGCCCCTGCTGGCCCGGGAGGTGTTCGGGGGGGGTGCCCGCCTCTACGGCGTGCTCACGTCGCTGATGGGGCTCGGGGCCATGCTCGGCGCGCTCACCGCCGCCCGCCGGGCGGAACCGACCCGCACGTTCCTGATCGGCGGGGCCGCCTCGTTCGGGCTGTCGGCCACCTTAGTGTCCCTGTCGCCTAATGCGGCCGTCGCCGGCGTCCTGCTGGTCGTGATGGGGGCCACCATGATGGTGTTCCTGGCCACGGCCAACTCGACGCTCCAACTGGCGGCCCAACCGTCGATGCGGGGCCGGGTCATGGCCCTCTACGGGCTGGTGTTCCTGGGGAGCACGCCCGTCGGCGGACCGATCATCGGGTTCGTTTCCGACCACCTCGGCCCCCGGGCCGGCCTGGCCATCGGCGGGCTGTCGAGCCTGGTGGCCGCCTTGGTGATCGGCTACCCCCTGATCGCCCGCCGCCGTGACGCCTTAGTCGCCCGCCGGGCGGCCGCCCGGGCCGCCGCAGCCGCGGCACCCGCCCTGAACGGTGCCCCGGCAGCCGCCGGCCCCGGTCTGGCCCCCGTCGCCCCTCTCGCTCCCACGACCTCGGCGACCTCCGCGACCTCCGCGACCTCCGCGACCTCGGCGGGACCGGCGGGACCGGCGGCCAACGGGGCCGGGGGTACGCCGCGGCGCGCCACGACCTCGGGGGACGAGCCGCTCGGGGGTGTCACGGGCGCCGTTCCCACCGGCGGGCCCTAGGGCCGGCGGGCCAGCTCGAACGCGGACTGAAACGCGATGGTCGGCGCGGCGCGCTGGAGCGCGAGGCCGCCGTGGTGCAGCATCTCGGGATGAGGACAGCCCAGTTCGCGGCCCTGGCCGTCACCGTCGGCGTCACAGGGATGGCGGCCGTCGGGATCGGGCTTGTCGAGCAACCCGGGGAGCTACGGGCGTCGGCCGACCAGTTCGTCAACGACCGCACCGGGGCGGCCTCGGAGGCCCACAACACGCCGTCGGTGGCCGTAGACCCCCGCCAGCCGGCGACGCTGGCGGTGGCCAACCGGCTCGACGTGCCCGAGCTCGGCTGCGCGCTGTCCTTCTCGTCCACGGGCGGGACGTCGTGGGAGCGGGCCGAGCTGAGCCCGGGCCTCGCCGCCGAGAACTGCTTCTGGCCGCGCGTGGCCTACCTGCCCGACGGCACGCTGCTCGTAATGTACACCACCCTGGGCGGCCCCAACCTGCTGCCCCTGTCGGTCTGGCTGCAGCGCTACGTGGACGGCCGACCCTCCGGGCCGCCCGTGGAAGTGGCCGGCGACCTCGCCTTTCACGCCCGCATGGCCGTGGTGGGCGAGGGCGTGTGGCTCACCTGGGTACAGGCCGGCCCCGACACCGTCGAGAACCAACTGGGCTTCGAGCCGGGTGACAACCCGGTGGTGGCCGCCCGCTCGTCCGACGGCGGGCGGACCTTCTCGGCACCCGTGCAGGTGAGCGAGCCCGACCGCCGGGTCATCCAGCCCTCGGTGGTGGTGAGCTCCGACGGCCGGCAGGTGACGATCGTGGCCCTCGACCTGGGCGAGGACGTGGACAACTACCAGGTCATCCACGACGGCCAGACCCCGCCCGACCTCAGCCTGCGCTGGCAGGTGGTCTCGTGGACGTCCGGCGACGGCGGTACCACCTTCGGCCCTACGGTGGTCGTGGCCGGTGACCTGGTCGTGCCCCAGTTGATCCTGGCCGACCTCGGCCCCACACCCGGGCTGGCCATCGACGCCCGCAACGGCCGTGTCTACGCCGCCTGGGACGCGGGCCGGGGCGACGAACGGGACTGCTGGGTGGCGGCCTCGGACGACGGCGGCCGTACCTGGTCGGCCCCCGTCCGGGTCGGCCCCACCGCCGGGTCCCAGCTGCTCCCGGCCGTCGGAGTGGCTCCCGACGGCCGGGTCGACGTGGTCTTCTACGACCGCAGCCGGGACCCCGACGACTTAGTGCAGGAAGTCGTGGCGGCCACGTCGGCCGACGGGGGGCGGACGTTCCGCTGGGCCGCGGTGTCCGACGGCGGGACCGACAGCCGCATCGGTCTGGGCGCTCAGCAGGGGGTGGCCGTCCAGGGCGACAACCTGGCGGTGCTCTCCCGGGCTGGGGGCATGGTCGTCTTCTGGGCCGACACCGGGCGGGGAACGCTGGTATCGCCGTTCCAGGACCTGGCCCTGGCCGTCGTCGACATCGAGGCCGGCGGGGGCCGCCGCTGGGCCGCGGTCGTCGTGGGCGCCGCCCTGCTCTTCGCGGCCGGGGCCCTTCTCACCCTGGCCCGCCAGACCCGACAGGCCGGCTACGAGGCTGGTGTCTGAACCCTCACCAGGCGGCCGACCGCCCCGTTCGCGGCTCGGCTGAATGGCCAGGGTGCTGGTCAGCGGCAGGTCGGTCGCCCCGGCGCGCCGCGCCGAACGCGAGAGACACCGGCCTCCTAGGGCCTCATCAGGGATGCTCGACCGTGGAGGCCATGGGGCTCAATCACGCGGGCGGTAGGCCGCGAGGTAAGCACCGGCCCGGCTGGCCAGGCCCCCCACCGACGCCCACAGCCGCCGGGCCCCGCTGGCGGGGGCGGGCGGGCCGGGGGCCACGGGCCTCACCACCATACCCAGGGTCGCCGCGCAACGGTCCGCTCCGGAGCTGGTCGCGGCCCGCGTCGGCACCCCGAGGTCACGAGCCAGCCCAAGGCCCAACCCGGCGGCCAGTGCGTCCGGGGCCAGGCGGGCGCCAGGCGGCCCTGCGGCACCGCCGGCTGCGCCCCCCTCCCAGGCGGCCGCCCCGCCCCCACCCCGGGGTGGGCTCTTGGCGAACCGGGCCGCCAACCCGCCCGGTCCGTCCGGTCCTCGAGGCGGGCGGCCCCCACCGGCGAAGACAGGCGCGAGCTGCTGGGAGCGCCAGGTGGCGGCCACCATGAGCATGCCCCCCACGACCAGGACAGCGGCCACCCGGGCCGGGCCGGTCAGGTCTCCACCGGTGCGGACCAGGGGCTGTGCGGCCACGGCTGCCACCACCGTCAGGCTGACCGTGGCCTGGGCCGTACCGATGGCCGTCGAACCCTCGTCGTCGACGACCACGGCCGTGACGGTGTTGGTCTCGCTGGCCCCCGCGTTACCGGTGAACGTTGCGGTGAACGAACACGTGTAGGTCTGGCCGGGCTGCAGCAGTGCCCCCACGGCACACGTGCCCTGGCCCTGGAGGTTGCCGTGGATGTCGTCGGCGAGCGACGTGACCGTCACCGGCTCGTTCGACGTGTTGGTCACCCTGACGGGGTCATCTGAGTAACCGTGCCAAAGTGGCCAACAATTCATCCACTAACTCGCGTTAGGCGCACGCTCGGCCCAGATTGGCGGTCGGCAATCAACTCAGGACTCGCGCAGAACGTCGTCGAGATCGGCCAGGACAGCTCGACTTCGTTCACTGACGGGCTCGCCTCCGAAGACCTCCGTCGCGATGCGCTCGGCCTCCCCGGCACTGGTCGCTCGGACGAGACGGGCGAGGACGACTATGTCCGCGACGTCGCTCGGGCGGGCGGCCCTGATCTTCAGCGCCAACAGGTGGCGCGGGGACGCCGCGAGAACGGTACGTGTCAAGCCCCGTGAGACAACTTCTCATGCGGATCTGATGAGTGCTTCGGGGGTGGGTTCGTTGATCCAGGCGATGGTGGGCAGCTTCGGCGGCGTGGGACGGCGGTGGCGGAACCGGGACGGGTTGGCGGCATAGGCAGCGTCGAGGGTTTCGGCCCGCTGGGCGCGGATCTCGGTGGCGGTGCCGTAATGGACCGAGGCGGCAGTGTGCAGTCCGATGCCGGCGTGACGATGGACATGGTTGTAGTGATCGAAGAAGGCCACGCAGAACGCCCGGGCGTCCTCGATGGAGCCGAACCGGCCGGGGAACGCCGGGCAGTACTTGAGGGTCTTGAAATTCGCTTCCGAATAGGGGTTGTCGTTGCTGACATGAGGCCGGCTGTGGCTGCGGGCGACGCCGAGGTCGACCAGCAGCTGGGCCACCGGCTTGGAGGTCATCGACGTGCCCCGGTCGGCGTGCAGGGTGAGCTGATCCCGGGCGATGCCGTGGCGCTCCAGCGAGTCGGCGATGAATGCCTCGGCCAGCTCACCGGTCTCGGCCGGCGAGACCATCCACCCCACCACGTAGCGGGAGAAGATGTCGATGATGACGAACAACTCGTAGTAGGTGCCCCGGGTGGGGCCCTGGAGCTTCGTTATATCCCATGACCACACCTGATTCGGCTGCCGGGCGATCAGCTCGGGCTTCTTCTTGGCCGGATGGGTGCGTTGGCGACGTCGTTCGCGGTTCTCGCCGGCGACGGCCAACAGCCGGTACATGGTCGAGATCGAGCACAGGTACTGGCCGTCGTCGAGCAGGCGGGCCCACACCTGGGCCGGCGCCAGGTCGCAGTACTCCTCCGAGCGCAGCACGGCCAGGATCTGCTGTCGCTCCGCCTCGCTCAGGGCGTTGGGCGGGGCGGGCCGAGGCCTTGGCGGGCCGGCCAGCGGCGGTCGCTGGCGGCGGTAGTGGGTGGAGCGGGCCTTGCCCAACAACTCGCACGCCCGCTTGGCCGCCACCACCTCCACCAGCTCGGTGAAGGCCGGGCCGATCACGGCTTCGACTTCGGATCGGTGTCCGCGCTCTCGGAGAGCAGCTCCAAGAGCGCGTGCGCTTTTCCCGTGATCTCTAACGCGAGCTTGGTGCGGGCCAGCTCCGCCTCGAGCCGCTGGTTGCGGCGACGGACCCGGTCGAGTTCGATCTGCTCGGCCGAGCGCTTGGCCGGGCGCCCTCTGGGGGCGAGGGAGCCGATGGCGCCGGCGTTGCGGGCCTTGCGCCATTCGGCGAGGTGCGATGTGTACAGGCCCTCCCGGCGCAACAGCGCCCCTCGTCCGTCGGAGCCGGTCGGCAGGGCGTCGTACTCGTCGAGGATGCGTGCCTTGTACTCGGCCGTGAACGAACGCCGTCGGGGCCGGGCAGCCGGGTCGGGCTCGTCCACCTCCTCATCATGGGCGCGCGCCATCAAGGATGCAGTCGTCATGGTCATCGGTCTAGGTGTTCCTGTCTCGCCCTGTAGGGATGGTCAGGTGCAGCAGGTGTCTCACGTCAGCCTGACAGACAGGGGAACCGTGAGGCCGGGGCGCTCCAGCACCACGGTGGCCTGGACGTCCTGCCCGGCGGGCAGGTAGGAGGTCGCCTGTTCGTTGAGCCACCAGTACGGAAGACCGAGCTCCTCGGCAACGGTCCGGGCCTCGGCCAGGACGGGTCCGTGATGTCGCCTGATGGCCGTGTCCAGGTCCATGGTGGCCTCCCGGGCGCTGTGGGCCAGGACCATGGCCCCGCCGCCGAAGACGTAGAGCTCGCCATGAACTCCCCGGCGCTGGAGGTGATGGGCCAGACGTTCGAGTGCGGCATTGAGCTGGCGTCGGCTGAGAAGCGGACCGTTCACGCCCGGGCCAGGTCGTAGGGGTCGAGCAGCACCCCGTGCCGGCGGATCTCCGGGGGCACATGGTCGGCAGCCAGACGTCGCAGTGAGGCGAGCTCGTGCGGGCTCCACGGGTCGCTGAGCGTGCGTTCAGGCGTTCCCACCCAGGGCGGTGCGGGAAAGCCGTCGCGAGCCGCGAGCCACTCGGCGATGCCGGCCAGGAGCGCGTCCCAGTGTGCATCGTTGGTCCCCCCGGGCTCCACCTCGACGAGGGATGGGCGACCGGTCGCTGGTTCGTGCTCGTACTCCTCCATGAACTCGAGCAGCAGGGACCAGCGGCGGTCGGCGTCGGCCTCGTCGGCCACATGGGCGGCCAGTCGCTCGATGGTCATGGCGATGAAGGTCGTCATGGGCGGCGGAGGGGCCGTCGGGACCGGTTGAGGACACCGGTGATGTCGAAGACCATCGTCCCGTAGGGGTTGATGGTCTCGAAGTGGGCGAAGCTCAGGTGGGCCTTGGCCTCGTCGGTGACCTGATGCCCGTCGGCCTCCTCGGCGTCGACGGCGTCCTCGAGGTAGCCGGTGGTGGACAGGACGCAGGCGTTGACGACGAGGGTGTGGCAGTGGGCCTGGGTGGTCTGGTCGTCGTGGTGGGGGTAGCGGACCGCGCCCCGGTTGGCGAAGAAGATGAAGCGGCGGAGGTCGTTGGTGGCCTCGCCCCGGTTGAGCTGGCGGCCGATCCGGCGACGAAACGCCTCGTCGGTGAACCAGCGCAGGGCGTGGAGGGTGCGCAGGAGTTTTCCGTACTCCAGCATGGCCTTCGCCAGGGGGTGCTGGCGGGAGCCGGCCTGGAGCTTGGCGATGAGCAGCGCCGCCGATACATAGCCGAGCTTGAGGGAGCCGCCGATGCGGACCAGGTCGTCCCAGTGCTCGGCGATGACGTCGGTCTGGGCGTGGTGCTCCAGCAGCGGGCCGGCCAGTGGCCACCGCTGGTAGTAGCTGGGTGGGTGGGGCCGCCACAGCGGCGCCTCGGGGAGCTTGGCGATCCGCGGCGACAGGCGGTAGCCGGTCAGGTCGAAGAGGGCGAAAGTGGCCAAGGTCTGGCCATGGCTGTCGGTCGTGTGCTCGACGATCGGCAGCTCGGTCGTGTTGCCGAGGATCTCGTCCAGAGTGAAGGTGGCGTCGCGTTCGGTCGTGACCACGATCTGGGTGCCGAACGTTGAGTACTGATCGGAGATGTGGGTGTAGCTGGTGAGCCCCTCGTGTATGAAGTAGCGCGACAGGGCCCTGCCGGTAAGGGACTTGCCCCGCATGGGCATGCGCAGGCCGTCCGAGGACGACAGGGTGCCGCCGCCCTGGGACGCAGCGAGGGGATGGCGGTGGTGGGCGTTGACGATGGCGGCGTTGGCCGCCCGCAGCGTGTCCTCCCGGAGGTACCACCGGATGGTCCAATCGATGGTGTCGGCCGAGATGCCGGTGAGCTCGGCCATGCGGGTGGAGCCGAAGTTGCAGGCCAGCGACAAGATGGCGGCATAGAGGTTGCGGCGGTGCTCCAGATCGGGGTGGCGGGGACTCGCCCCGCCGGCGTGGGTCAGGTAGGCGGAGAAGCCACTCTCCCGGTCCACCTCGATGAGCAGCTCGGTCAGGGGCACCCTCGGGAGCCGGGCCACCACGGCGTCGCGCTGGGCCAGGACCTCGGGGTCGATGACCTCGGCGGTCAGGGCCTTCAGGTGCAGCTGGCCGCTGGCGTCGATACTCACTGGGCTGTCGGGATCGGCGAGCAGGGCTTCGAGGTCGTCGAGGTAGCGGCTCATCTCGGCGTCGACGGCCGTGAGCCGTTCGGCGAAGGTGGCCGGCATCTTGGTGAGCTCCATGACCTCGCCTCGCCGGGCCGGCCACGCCTCGACGGTGATGAGGTAGGAGGCGGGGTCGGCGTAGCGGCGGGAGCCCTTCACCCAGATCTCACCCGAGCGCAGGCCGCCCTGGAGGGCGAAGAGGACGCACAGCTCCCAGTAGTGCTTGTAGAGGTTCGCGTCACCGGCGGCACGGGCCGCGTCGAGATAGGGGCGGCAGCGGGCGGGGACGAAGTCCTCCGGAGCGTCGTCGGGGACGTGGCGGCGCCCCCCAGCATTCATGGCCTGGAGCAGGACGACGGCGTCGAGCACCTCGCTGGGCGACACGCTGGCGGCGAAGGTCAGGGCGCCCAGCACCTGGGGGGCGAAGGAGCGGACGTGGGAGAAGCGGGCCTCCATGAGCTCCAAGTGGCCGCCGTCGCGGGGAAGGCGATCGTCCTCGCTCCTTGCTGCCCCGGCCAGACGCTCGGAACCCAATCCCCTCACCCCTGCGCCCACCGCGGCGTCGTCAAGTTCGGTGTCGAGCACCACGTCGAGGATGTCGTCGAGCAAGGCCAGGCGCCCGACGTCGGAGCGGACGGCCTCGGCCTGGCGCACGGCCACCTGGTCCCGGGCACTGCCGTCGGTGTTGGCCAGGACCATGTCGAACAGACGCACGATCTCGTCGACGATCTCGGTGTGAGCCGCAGCCAGGGCGGCGAGCAGGATGGGGTGGCGACGCTCGGGGGCCATCTGGCGCAGCGCCTGGGGCGTCGAGCGCCGGGCCAGCATGGCCAGCTGGCGAAGGCGCTCGGGCGGAATGGCGCTGAGGTCCAGCCGGTGCGCTCCCAGGCCCTCCAGGTAGGCCAGCTTGGCCACCTCCAGCTTCACCCACTCCGACGATGCCGAGGTGGCGCCGTCGTTCAGCCACACCAGGCGGGCCACGCCCAGCTCGGCATCGGTGGCCACCAGGGCGTCGAGCTGGGCGCAGCGCTCGGAGGTCAGCTCCGGGTCCAGGCACCGACGGATCTCCTCCTGGGCCGTGACCCTTGCCGTCGACACCGCCCGCATGAGCCGGTCCAGGCCGGGACGGACCACTCGGTCGGTGCGGAGCTGGCCGAGGGCCTGGCGGAACAGCACCGAGGGGGTGTCGTGCTCCAGCGCCCGGGCAGTTAGCGAGTCACCGAGGGCCTTCCAGTCGCCCGGTCCGCACACCCGCCAGCCAGCCTGCTCCACCACCGCTGCCACGTGCCGGCGCCGGGTGCGGCCGTCGACCTCCCGGGCGTAGCGAGTGAAGGTTGCCATGGCCACGCCGATCTGTCTGGCCACGAAGTCCACGACCTCCCGGGGTGTGCTGGCCAGGTCGGCGGGAACGAAGCCCAGGTAGCCCAGGCCGCACAGCTGCACGGCCAGGCCGATGCGCTCGGCGGCGCCCCGGTGTGATCGGACCCAGCGCCGGTCCTCGACCGACAGCGTGAAGTGGGCGACCACGTCACTGCGGGCCACTTCGGGCGGCCAGCTGGAGAGCTGCTCCGCCTCCTCGTCGGAGAAGACCTTGCCGGCCATGGTCGCCGATCCCCTCAGATCTCGACCAGAACGGCTTCGACGGCCGCGTCCTTGTCGGCCTGTGAGGGCAGGCTGTAGCGCCGGGTGGTGTCCAGGCGGCGGTGGCCGGCGAGCTCTGCCACCAGCACCACGTCGGCACCGGAGCGGATCAGGTTGGTGACGAAGGTGTGGCGCAGGACGTGGGCCGACAGCTCCAGCTTGGCCTCGGCGGCCAGGCGGCGCACGACCATGTCGACGGCCCGGCTGCTCATGGGCTTGCCGGTGCGCGACAGCCACAGCGCCGTCTCCTCGGCGTCGCCTCCGTCAGCGTCGGCGACGGCTGACAGCTGGTCGGTCCTTGCCTCGAACCACTCCTCCAGGGCCTTGCGGGTGGAGCTGTTGAGGGGGACCTCGCGGTAGGCGTCGCCCTTGCCGGTGCGGACCTTGAGGCGACCACGGCGGGCCGACATCTCGACGTCAGCGATGTCGAGGGCGGACAACTCCGACAGGCGCAGGCCGGCGTAGAAGAAGACCGTGACCATGGCCCGGTCCCGAGGCGACGGGCTGGCCTCCACGATGCGCAGGAACCGCCGCTGGTCGGCCTCCTCCAGGGAGCGGGGCGCCACCTGGGCCAGCTCTTCGCGAAGGACCTCCGGCCGGCCGGCGGCCAGCGAGCGGTAGAAGTTGTCGATGGCGGCCAGAGCCTGGTTCACCGACGCCGGCGCCCAGCGCTTGGTCGTCTTGACGTGGCGCTTGTAGTCCCGCACCGCCCAGTCGCGCACATGAGGGTCGACCAGGGCCTGGGGCCCGTGCTCGGAGCCGGCGAGCCAGTTGAGGAAAGCTCGGACCTGGGCCAGGTATGCCTCACGTGATCGAGTCGCCAGCGGCTGGCGCTTCAACCAGCCGGCGTAGGTGGCCAGCGCCGCCTCGGCCTCGACACCCTCCGCCTCTCGCAGTGCCGCCTTCCCCGCCCGAGCGGCCATGGCCTCTCCCTGTTAGTGGATCCACATTCGCCGGGCTACGACCCGGCCGCAGCCCACGTTAGTGGAAGCTTGATGGGAATGTGCTTCCACTAATGTCATTTAGAAGAATCAGACCGGGCCCGCTCGGGCGGGTGCCGCTTCCGCCCCATACCGCAGGGCCATCGCGATTTGACCCCTGGTGGCGAGGGTGCCGTCGGGAACGATGGTGGCACGTCCTCCTTTGGCCAGGACGATCTCGATAATCTCATCCACGACGTCATCGACGACCTCGGGGTGCGCTACGTCGGCGGCGGCGACGAGGCCGTTGCTGTGGGGGTCGATCCTGGCGGGGTAGACGTAGTTCTCTTCCACGACGATGAGCGCGCCGCTGCCTTGATTCGCCAGGGTCCAGGCCTGCTGGACGCCGAAAGCGTACCGGCGTTCCCCGACGGCCCGGTCCAGTTCGGCGAGGGCATCCTGGTGGCGGCGGTCGAACATGTTGGTGACCGATGGCCAGATCGCTTGCGCGAGCTCCGTGGCCGAGCGCTGCTCGAAGTTGCCGGGGAGTGCTTCTGTGATTTGGGAGCGGTGGCGGGAGTGCTGCCGGAACAGTGACAGCCGTCGACTGGCGCCCACTACGAGCAGCGGCTGATCCGAATCGAGGTGACCGGCGAGGGCGGTGTCGACGGCGCGGAGGTGCCGGCGTAGGCCGGCGTCGCGGGTGTCCGAGCGGTCGACCCCGAAACGGGCCGGCTCGGCAAAGGTCTCGTCGCCTCGAAAAGGGAATCCACCGTCCACAATCTCGGTCAGGTCGGCCCCGACGCCTTCGTACAGGCGGGCCACGTTCGCGAGGACGAGGACCCGGTAGTGGGGACTGCGGAGCAGGGCGTGCACTAGGTCGCGGGTGGCAAAGGTCTCGTCCACGACGGTGCGTTCGCGCACGACCACCGGCAACCCGACGGTGGCGACAAGGTCGGCGCTTGCGAACAGGGCGATGCCTTGGCGACCGGGCCCGACTTCGGCGTCGGCGGCCAGGCCCACCAGCTCATCGAGGAGCGGCTGTACCGCTGGGCGGGAGAATTCGTTCAGCAGCCGGGCTGTGGCGATCTCGACCAGTCGGGCCAGCCGCGCCCGGTCACCAACGCTGGTCGGTCCGCTGGACATGAGGATCGAGATCGCCGGGTAGCCGCGGACCTGCTGGATGCGAGCCACGTTCGCGGTGTTCAGCGCCAGGTGGGTGACGGCGGCGTCCTCGCCGGCGCTTGCCATGGCGGTGATAACTCGAGGGGTCGTCGCAGCAGTCATCGCGCGGCCACCGCACCGGCGGGGACGGCCTCGGCCCGTTCGGGGCCTTGCCGTAGCGTCTCGTGGTCGGTAGCCACGTGGTCATCTCGCTCGGAGCCGGTCGCGAAGCACAGGTCGCGGCTCGGGCAGTGGCGGATGGTCATGCTCGGTCTCCTTTTAATGGTGGGGCCTGGGCGGCTAGCCGGGTCGTCTCAGCCGCCGAACTCGAAGAGGTCGCCAAGGAACGACTTGCGCTTGCGTTTGGATGGGCTGCTTCCGTCAGACTGAGAGCGGTCGTCGTCATCGTCATCATCGTGGTGGTCACGCCGTCGGACCCGACCGGGTCCGGCGGTGTCGAGGCCGGCAGCTCGGTCGATCAGCTTGTCGAGCTCGCCCCGGTCAAGCCACACCCCCCGGCATACCGGACAGTGGTCGATCTCGATGCCGGTGCGTTCGGCGAGCACGAGGGTGGTGCCGTCCGTTGGGCAGTTCATCGCTGCCGCCTTGTGCGCACGACGAGGGGCGCCAGCGAGAGTCGGGCGACCCGGGCCAGTCGGGCGGATTCGGCGGCGAGGAGCCCGGCAGCGCAGGCGACGAATGCCGCGGTTGCTATGAGCATCTCGCCTTCCTCGGAGTTGTGGGCAGGTGAGGGTGCATGTATCCCATCATCTACTGCCGGCTCGTGGCAGACAAGGGCGCGACTAGACGGTGTTGACGCCCCGATTGTTGCCGGGACTGCGACGGATTGGTAACCCCAACGTTGAGACGGCCTCGTCGGGGCGCCCACCGGGACCTTCGATCGACCACCGGCGCCCAACGGCGATTGGGCCGGTGAGGGCGCTCAGGTGTCGCTGATCATCCGTCTCGCTCGTACGGCCAGCTCGAGGACGAAGCGCCCTTCGGGGTCGTCGGCGGCGTGACCGGTGAGCTGGGCGATGCGCTCGAGCCGGTAGACGACGGCGCGGGGGCTGAGATGGAGGCGGCGTGCGGTCCCCGACGCGTTGCCGGACTCGGCGAAGTATGCGTCGAGCGTGGCGATCAACGGTTCGGGACCGCCACGGGCGCCATCGAGGGGGCCGAGCACGGCGTGGACTATCTCGGCGACGGTGATCGGGTCGAGGGCGAGCACCCGGTAGGGCAGTAGCGACTCGAACCGGACGATCGGCTCGGCCAGGCCCAGGCGGCGGGCCAGCTCCAGCGCCTCGCATGCCTCGTTGTAGGAGCGCACCAGGCCGCCCGGACCTGCATAGGGGCGGCCCACGCCGACCTGCCAGGGCCCCTCGTCGCTCTCGTGCAGGGTGCGAGCCAAGTCTGCGGCCGGGTCGGTTGCGGTGGCCGGGAGCACGCAGACGAGGGCGCCGTCCCTGGTGGCCACCACCACGTCGCGCCCACCGAAGCTCACCAGCACGTGGGTCTCGACTCGGGCGTGTACCGGGCCGGCGTCGACGAGGACTCGATGGGTGCGGGTGCGGGCCACGGTCACCAGGTGCGTGCCGGCCAGGTTGAAGCCAAAGCGGGCGGCCCACTCCCCCACCAGGTCCGGGTCGCCGCCGCCGCTGAGCAGGTCGTCGACAAATTCTCGCCGCATCGTCTCCTCGCGACGCACGCTCTGGCGCTGCGCCCTCTCATGCCCCTCGGCCAGGGCCTCGGCGGCGTCATCGGCCGTACGGAACAACGCGCCGGCCACCGCCGCCACCAGCGCCGCGTCGGCGCGGCCGGCTCGCCCGGTGATGTCGTCCCACAGCCGCCACAGCGCGCTCAAGTACAGGTCGAGCAACGCGGAGAGAGCGATCCCCTGGTCGGCCGCGGACTCTCCCATCTGGCGGCAGGCGTCCAGATCGGTCCGGCCCAACCGGCGTCCGAGAACAGCGGCCTCGAGCACTGCCTCCAGGTAACCGCCGAGGAAGGCACGGTCGACGCCCGCCTCGCGAGCAGCCTTAGCCGCGATCAACCCGATCGCACCGTCGCGCGATGGCGCCACCAATGATTCGATCCTGGAGCGGGTAGGTCGGGCGGCACCCAACCTCCCGTCCGCAGCCTGGGCGGTCATCTCGAACCCGAGTCTAGGCCCGGAGACGGATCCCCGCACTCCGATGTTCGGAAGTATAGAGGGCCAATTCTGGTCCGGGAGCGCTCATTGTCTTCGAGGTCCTCGGCAGCGGAGTATTGGCTTCATGCAACCAACCCACCGACCTGGCGCCCGAATGGAGAGACTCCACCCTCCCCGCCGCCCAGTGACAGTTCGACCGCAGTCGAGCGGGACGGACTGGAGTTAGCCTATGCCTACCCAGCTCGTCCAGGGTCTGCTTGATCCGGCGATCCTGTTCTTTGTCCTCGGGGTGTTGATCGGTGCAGTCCGCTCCAATCTGGAGATCCCGCCGGCTCTCGCGAAGTTCTTCTCGCTCTACCTCCTAGTCGCCCTGGGCCTCAAGGGCGGCGCCGAGCTGGCTATCGGCGGGCTCCCAGCGACGGGAGCGCTGGCTCTGCTCGCAGCGATGCTGATGGCCTGCGTGGTCCCGTGCTACAGCTTCGTGATCCTGCGCCTCCGCCGTTGCGACCCCTTCAACGCGGCCGCCATCGCTGCCACCTATGGCTCCGTTAGTGCCGTGACGTTCATCACCGCCCAGCAGTTCCTCGGTCGGAACGAGATCGAGTTCGGCGGCTACATGGCGGTGGCGTTGGTACTGATGGAATCGCCAGCGATCGTCATGGCGGTGCTGCTCGCCACACTCGCGCGAAACCGGCAGGCCCAGCAGGCGGTTGCCCACGGTGCGGCAGCTGTCAACGCAGGTCCGGAGCTTGAGGATCCACCGCGGCCGTCCTCGCTGTCCATGAAGAGAGTGTTGCACGAAGCCTTCACGGACGGCGCCCACCTCCTGCTGATCGGCAGCCTGCTCATCGGCTTCGTCACCGGCGAGCGGGGGAAGGAGATGATGCAGCCGTTCACGGCTGACATCTTCAAGGGCATCCTCGCGTTCTTCTTGCTCGAACTGGGTCTGCTGGTCGCGCGCCAGCTGCTCGAGTCGCAAGCGCTCGTGGGGCGCTTCCTGATCGGGTTCGCTGGCGTAATGCCGGTGGTCAACGCCAGTCTCGCTCTGGGGCTCGGCCGGCTCCTTGGGCTGAGCCAGGGCGATGCCGTGCTGGTCGCGGTGCTGGCTTCAAGCGCGTCCTACATAGTGGTACCGGCCATAGTCCGCTATGCGATTCCGGAGGCTCAGCCGGGCGTGTACTTCACGATGGCTCTCGCGGTGACGTTCCCCTTCAACATTCTCGTCGGCATCCCGCTGTACTTCTGGATGAGCGGTCTCGCGTGGTGAACATTGATGGTGTCGCGCATCCACGGGTCATCTCAGTCTCGTTGCCGCCTACCCTCCGGGCACCAGCGGCGGATGAAGAACGGGTTACGACAGAATGGCGCACCCCTACTGCATCGACCCGCCGGAGGCCGTGAACATGAGACCCCTTGAGCACAAGAAACTGCTGATGGTCATCGCCCCGAGTGAGCTGCAGGCCCTGGTCGTGAAGACGGCACGCCACCGTGGCGTAGGCGGCTACACGATCGTGCCCGCCACGGGCGCTGGCGAGTCGGGGTTGCGCTCGGGAATGCTCAACAGCGATTCGAACGTCGTGATCTACATCATCATGTCCGAATCACGCCTGCTGAAAGTTCTCGAGGACCTCGACGCTCTGATGAGCGTAGGCCACCGCTTGAAGGCGCTCGTGTCGGACATTGCGATCATGCCGCGCAAGCCGGCCGTTCCCGGGTAGCTGCGGGACGATCTACCGGCCGGTATGCCGACCTTCGGCCTCTCGACCGGGTCCGACGGCCAAAAGCGCCGCCTCACTTCAGCAGGACCCCGGGGCGAACCTCCCCCGGCGATAAGGACGCGCTTGCCGTTCAGCAGGGTGTGGCCCCGCCATAGAGGTGGGCGTCGGAGTCCCGTGAGGCATCGGCCATGTCGGCCTGGTGGGCTCGGACGGCGGCGCAGATGGCAGGGTCGGAGATTCCGATGATCCGGGCGGCGAGGAGGGCGGCGTTGGCGGCGCCGCCGATGGCGACGGTGGCGACGGGTATGCCGGTGGGCATCTGCACGATCGACAGGAGCGAGTCGAGGCCGGCGAGGTACCGGGACGGGACGGGGACGCCGATGACCGGCAAGGTGGTGACCGCGGCGAGCATGCCGGGCAGATGGGCGGCGCCTCCAGCCGCGCCGATGAGGACCCGTAGGCCCCGATCGGCGGCGGTGGTCCCGTAGTCGAGCAGGTCCCAGGGAGTGCGGTGCGCCGAGAGGATCCGCACCTCGTTGGGGAGGCCAAGCCCGTCGAGCACGTCGGATGCCGCCGCCATGGTGTCGAGGTCCGAGGCGCTGCCCATGACGATGCCGACGAGGGGTGCGATGCCGGTCATGGTTCGGCGAGGATCACCGCGGCGGCTCGGGCGGTGCCGAGGGCCTCGTCGGGGTCGGAGCCCACGGCGGTGACGTGGCCGAGCTTTCGCCCGGGGATGGGGGCTTTGGCGTAGAGATGCACGTTGGCTCCAGGGACGGCGAGGGCTGCGGGCAGGTTCTGGAGCGGGTCGGTCCCGGCGGTGTTGCCGATGACGTTCACGGTCGCGGCCGCGGGTGCGACCATGGCGGTGGATCCAAGAGGCCAGTCGAGGATCCCTCGCAGGTGGTTGTGGAACTGGGAGGTGACCGTCGCCTCGATGGTGGCGTGCCCGGAATTGTGGGGGCGTGCGGCGAGCTCGTTGACGACGAGGTCGCCTTCGCGGGTGAGGAACAGCTCGACGGCGAGGATGCCGGTGGCGTCGATGCCGTCGGCGATCGACTTCGCGAGGCGCGACGCCGCGTCAGCGACAGAGTGGGGTATCGCGGCCGGCATGACGAGCTCGCGGCACATGCCATCGACCTGGCGGGTCTCCACTACCGGGTAGACGGCGGTGAAGCCCGAGGGGTTGCGGGCGACGAGGACAGCGAGCTCGGTGACCATGGCGACGTTGGCTTCGATCAGCCAGCCTCCGGGGGTATCGGTGCGGAGCACGGCCCGGGCGGTGGTGAGGTCCTCGACGAGGTGCACCCCGCGGCCGTCGTACCCGCCGCGGCGGGACTTCACCACCACCGGCCAACCCCAGCGCTCCGCGAAGGCGGCCACCGCGTCGGTGTCGCCGGGATCGGCGGGGGCATGGGGCGGCACCCGGAACCCGAGGTGCTCGAGGGTACGGCGGGCCAGGAGCTTGTCCTGGGCGAGCCCGACTACTTCGGCGCGGGGCCGCAGTGTGTACCCGGCCGCCTGCAGCGTGTGCAGGTGCTCGGTGGGGACGTGCTCGTGGTCCAGCGTGACGACCTCGCACCGCTCGGCGAGGGTGCGCAGCATCTGGAGCGAGTCGTGGGGGCCGCGCAGGTGGTGCGCTCCCGCCATCACCGCTGGCTCGGTCGCCGACGGGGCCAGGACCTCCAGAAAGATGCCGAGGTCGACGGCGGCCTGGTGCGTCATCCGGGCGAGCTGGCCCCCGCCCACCATGCCGACGCGAGCCGACACCGGACCTTCGCGGGTGACGGTCGGAACGGTTGCCGGGATCACCCGAGGGGCTCTGGACTGCTCACGAAGGTCTTGGAGACCACAATGGCCCGGGTCGATCCGCATGCGGTCACTTCGGCGATGGTGAACACCCCACTGATCACGGGCAGGTCGGCGGCGGCACCGAACACCTTGATCTTGGCCATCGTGGGGAGACCCCTTCGGTTCATACCGGTACCCCCGGGTGATTCCGCCGATCGTTTCCCGTGTGCCACGGCTCCCATGCTCGCCGCAGCTACCAGGCTTCGGTGGGATCGGCGCGCGGAGTGCCAGGGCGACCCAACCCCGTCGAAGTGGCCGAGGGCGCCGTTGCGGTCCTCGGTCGTGATCCGTTCCAGTGGTGGGGCTGCACGATGGTGAGCGGTAGCGAGCGCGATCCCGCCGGGGGTCGACCCGGTGTCGTGCCAATCTAGGAACGTCCGGTAAACCAGAGGAGCCGGTAGGAGTCGATGACCAGGGCCGCGAGGCGCCGGAGCGGTCCGATGAGCTCGTCGATGGGGCGCCGGGCAGCGCGGCGGCGAGCCGCCGTTGTGTCCGTTCGACAAGGTCTGCGAGGTTACCCCGGTCCTCGGGATCGAGTCGCGCCCCTGGTGTGGTCGGCAGGAGGACCGAAACCATGGGTAGCCGCTCAGGTATGGCAGGCGGGCCAGGTCGGCCGGGGTGACCACCCGAAGCAGGACCTCGGCGATCGCGGGACGAGTTGGGGCGACGGACGGTGCGGGCAGCGGGTGGGGTGACGCGTCCCGGCGGAGGTCCTGCGTGGCGGGATGTGCCAGTCGAGCGCTCACGGGGTGGCCTCGGGGTTGGTGGGGCTCGACGGGCCGGTCGGGGCGGCGGTCGACGGCATCGCAGCGTGGTCCTTCGTGCACCGGCGGGGGGCCGCCCCCGTCGTGTGCGGGTCGGATTTGTTCGGCGCGGAAGCAGTCATGGTTAGGGGCTTGGTGGCCGGGCGGTCTCGGTTCTGGTGGCGCTCTCGATGACACATCGGTAGGTGCCGCCAGGGGCGGCGACTTCGACCTCGTCACCGACGCGGCGACCCAGCAGCGCCCGGCCCAACGGGGAGAGCGCCGACGCCCGTCCGGCGCCGACGATCGCTTCGGAGGAGTCGACGATGACGTAGCGCTCGGGGGGCGCACCAACGACGCGGATGGTGACGGCTTCGCCGAGCTCGACCACGTCGGGGTAATCTGCGAGCGCCTCGACGGGGCGAGCGGTGGCGAGAACCGTGCAGATCCGAGCCAACTCGGCAGTGGCCCTCTGGTAGTCGGCCACGACCGAGTCGTCGCGGTCGGAGCCGTCGCGCAGCTCGATCAGGCGGGGGATGATCTCGTCTCGCAGGTTCCGGGCGCGGGCGCCCAGGTGGCGGCGACCCTGACGGGTGAGGCGGACCTCGCCAGCGGTGTGGGGAATGGCGACTGTCATGGGATGCTCCTGGGGGTGTGGACCACGGTGGGCGGGGTGCTCGGCGCCGGCGAGGTCTGCCGCAAGGCGCGGTGGGCGGTGCGGCCGGCGGTCTGCGGGGCCGGCGAGCCGGGTGTCGGCGTCGTCACAGGAGTCATGGCACCCATCATGGGGCTGCGGTGTCCCGGAAACAACGGCAGACACCGGACGACTCAGAGGCGCTGCAGCTTCCGTGATCAGGAGTGGATCAGCCACTTTCGTGGCGGCGCAGTTCGAAGTCGGCGCGGGGGCGTTCCGGCAGCCGATTCGGCGCGATGAAGGGATGCGGTTCGGGGGCCGCCACGGGCGCCATCGAGCGGGCCGAGCACGGCCCGGACCCTCAAACCCAGGCCGCTTCAGTGTGAGGTCGGCGTGGGCCGCCCCTGTGCCGGTCCGGGCGGCCTGGTCCGCTCCTACAACGAGGCCTGCGAGGCGCTGGAGCTAGCCCGCCGCCTGGGCCTCGCCGAGCCGATCATCCGGTTCGAGTCGGTACTGCCCTACCGAGTGCTCGCCCTCGACCCGATCACGGTCACCGAGATGGTCCGAGCCGTGCTCGGCCCTCTCGATGGCGCCCGTGGCGGCCCCGAACCGTTGATCGCCACGCTCGACGCGTACTTCGCCGAGTCCGGCTACGCGTCGGGGGACCGCACGCCGCCTCCATCTCAGTCCCCGCGCCGTCGTCTACCGGCTCGAGCGCATCGCCCAGCTCACCGGTCACGCCGCCGACGACCCCGAAGGGCGCTTCGTCCTCGAGCACTGCCTCCAGGTAACCGCCGAGCAAGGCACGGTCGACGCCCGCCTCGCGAGCAGCCTTGGCCGCGATCCGGCCGATCGCACCGTCGCGCGATGGCGCCACCAACGATTCGATCCTGGAGCGGGTAGGTCGGGCGGCGCCCAACCTCCCCTCCGCACCCTGGGCGGTCATCTCGAACCCGAGTCTAGGTCGAAGACGATCCCGGCACTCCGATGTTCGGAAGTATAGAGGGCCACTGCTGGTCCGGGAGCGCGCATTGTCTTCGAGGTCCTCGCAGCGCAGTATTGGCTTCATGCAACCAACCCACCGACCTGGCGCCCGAATGGAGGACTCCGCCCTCCCCGCCGCCCAGTGCCAGGCGGTGGTTCTGTCCTGCAGCGACTACCGCTTCGTCGAACCGATGCGCCGCTTCCTCGCCCGGCGCGGACTCACCGGCACCGTCGACCTCATCGCCTGGCCCGGTGGCGCCGCCGCGCTCGCCACCCCCGACCGTGACGCCATCATCGACACCATCCGCATGGCCTGCGAGCTGGACAGTCCGGCCGAGATCGTGCTCGTCGCCCACCACGACTGCGACCGGCTCGGCGGCTCCGCCTGTTTCGCCGGGCCCCAAGCCGAAATCGCCACGCTCGAGACCGCGTTGGCCATCGCCGGAGAGGTGGTCGCAGAGCAGTTCCCGTCCCTCCGCCTCCAGCTCGTGCGCTTGGACCCCAACGGCCCGCGTACCGTCATCGCGGGTTCTCGTCGCGACGTCCCAGCGGTGCTCGCGGGCAGCAGATGAGCGGCACCGCTGCATGGCTGCCGGCCGCCGGCGCCATCGCGCTCCTGATCGCCGCCTATTGGCTGCGCTCCTGGGCCCGGCGCGAGATCATCTACCGCCCGTTGCGGGAGCGCAGAGGCCGCACCGACGCGCGGGGCCGAGGCGGATCCACGTCAGATCCTGAAGCGACGACGGCCGGGCCGCGAGCTGGCGGACCGCCCAGCCCTCGACCTACAACGCCAACCGCCTGCAGGGCCGAGAAGTCAGTTCCGCCCGCGCCCCGCCCCGCCGATCCGTCCACCGCGGAGCGGATCGCAACCCTCGCGTCCGCTGATCGCAGGAGCCCTCATGCTTAGCGTCATCACCGCCCCGCTCGTGGCCGCCGCACCCGGCGTGAACGAGAGCTTCGCCAGCTTCGACGTACCCGCCTGGGCGTGGTTCGCCCTCGTGAGCGCCATCGTCATCATGCTCGTTGCCGACCTGCTGCTCGTGCACCGCACGGCCCACGTCATCAGCATCAAAGAGGCGGCCATCGAGTCTGCGGTGTGGATCTCCCTTGGCCTCGCGTTCGGCCTGATCCTGCTGATGTGGCAGGGCGGGCAAGCTGGCGGCGAGTACTTCGCCGGCTTCCTCATCGAGAAGAGCCTCTCCATCGACAACGTGTTCGTGTGGGCCGTCATCTTCTCGTTCTTCGCAGTGCGCCGCGAGTACCAGTTCCGGGTGCTGTTCTGGGGAATCTTCGGGGCACTCGTCCTGCGAGGCATCTTCATCTTCGCCGGCGTATCGCTCATCGAGCGCTTCGATTGGGTCCTCTACATCTTCGGCGCCTTCCTGCTCTACACCGCGCTCAAGATCGCCCGCCACGATGAGTCGAAGAAAGTCGACTACAACAACAACGTCGCCATGCGCCTCGTACGGCGCCTCGTCCCGACCACCAGCCGCTTCGACGGCCAAAAGCTCTTCACGCGCGAGAACGGCAAACGTGTGGCGACGCCGCTGTTCGCCGTCCTCGTCCTCATCGAAGCGACCGATGTCGTCTTCGCCGTCGACTCGGTGCCGGCCATCCTCGCCGTCAGCCGCGAGCCGTTCATCGTGTTCGCCGCAAACGCCTTCGCCATCCTCGGCCTGCGCTCGCTCTACTTCCTCCTCGGTGGAATGCAGGGCAAGTTCCGCTACCTCAACGTCGGCCTCGGCGTCATCCTCGCCTTCGTCGGCGTCAAGATGCTCCTCATCGGCAAGCCGTTCGAGCTGCACATGCCCACCTACGTGTCCCTCAGCGTCATCACCATCGTCATCGCCGCAGCGGTAATGGCGTCGCTCCACGCGGACAAGCGCGACCGCAACGCCGGCATCGTGCCGCCAGCGCGCCATCCCGCCTCCGACCCCGCCCACATCCCAGAATCCGACGTCGAACCGGACCGAGACCCTGCACCCGCCTCCGATTCTCAGGCCACACCGGCGGGGCGCCGGTGAGGCCTCCGCTCTTCATAAGGGTTGGACCATCAGCCTCGTACCAGTTGAAAGCCCCGTTGCTCGGTTGCACCAGACAGCCGATCAGGAGTGACGGTCCATGTCGTGCGGGCGCCCCTGATCGCTCGCCCCCGACCTTCCGGAGCGAAGCCATGCCCGCAGAACTACTGCCGCTCGGTGATACACCGGCGGGGCGCAACGCAAGCAGCGTTGCCGGCCGTCCTCAGGCGCTTCACCTCCCTCGCCGCCCACCTCGCGACTGTGCCCCACGACCTCCGAGTGCTCGGGTCGCGAAGACGGCCATTGCTCTGGCCATCAGTCGGGCCATGGGCGTAGTTGTGGTGACCGCCACGGGCACCTGGGTGCCTCCGACGCCGACGCGCTCCAGGCCGTGCTGGCCGATCTGATCGAAGGCCAGGGCAACCTGAAGGTGGTCTTGGACGTGCACGACGTCTCTGGGATCGATGGCTCCAGCCTTCAGGCCTTGGTAGGTGCGGTCGATGCGGCTGCGCAGCTGGGCGGCGAGCTGACCTTCGCCGATCCCAACGAGACGAGTATGAAGGCGCTGGTGGCGGTTGGCCTCGGCGACGCCATCACCCTGGACAGGAACTGCAGCCCGCGGGCACTGGCGTCGGTTCCGCCCGGTCAGGGATACCCTGCAGCACGGCGAGCCTCGATGGCGGAGCACCCAGCCGAAGCAGGGCGTTGCCAGGGGCACCCCGGGTCGCTCGTCGCACCACAGGAGCAAACCGACCCGCCGGCGTGACCGCAGCGGCGGGGCGAGAGTGCCGAGGGCGTCCTCGTCAGTGCAGCGGCTTGATCCGGGGAGTCGGGCGAGTCTCGAGCACCGTTCCCGACGCGGCGATCTTGGCTGACTGAGTCCCGTCAACCTCCCTGACCAGGCCCTCGATACCCCGCCCAGCCCTCGCCCCGGCTTTTGCTGGCGGTCTGCCTGAACGATCTGGCGCGCTCCGGCGGGACCGGGAGCAGCAGGGGCGCAGTCGAGACCGTGGAGCTCGCCGACCCTCTCGGACCTTCACACCCAGTTGGGCAGCACCGACCCGACGGTCTTCCCCACCCACCCACCACGCCCAACGTTGGATACTGCGCCAAAATGACCGGTACCCCAAAGAACCCGGCCGACGATCTTCGAGAGTCCGAGGTGGTCATGCCTGTCGATCTTGTGTTGGTCCGCCATGGTCGAAGTGAGGGAAACGAAGCGCGCGAGCAGTCCAAGCAAGGAGACAACAGTTGCTATACCGGGGAGTTCCGCGCCCGCCTCAACCGCGACTGGCGGCTCACCGACCTCGGAATAGCGCAGGCCGAGGCCGCAGGACACTGGATTCGCGAACACGTCTCGCCGACCTTCTCGCGGTATTACACCTCCGAGTACCTGCGGGCGAGGGAGACCGCTGCGCACCTACGGCTGCCCAAAGCGCGTTGGGTGCAGGACATCCTGTTGCGCGAACGATCCTGGGGACGTGCGGATTTCGTGATGCCCGAGAGCGAGCGCTTCGAGCGCTTCTCCGCCGAGCTCTCCGAACGTAAGGAGGACCCGTGCTATTGGCGCCCGCCTGAGGGCGAGTCGTTGGCCGAGGTCTGCTTGCGGGTGGAGCGTGTCCTCAACACGCTGCGGCGAGACTGCCCCGGCGGCAGTTGCATCGTCTCCACGCACGAGGACGTGAGGTGGGCGGCGCGCTTCTTGATCGAAGGCATGACCCAAGAGCAGTGGTGCGGACTGCTTCTCTCGGACGACCCACGCGACAAGATCCACAACGGACAAGTTCTCCACTACTCCCGCAAAGACCCAGCTACCGGCCAGTGCTCGAACAGACTCGAATGGGTACGTTCGGCCTGCCCGTGGGATCCCGCGCGCTCGACTGACCATTGGCGCCGCATCGAACCTCCAAGCTTCTCGAATGAGGAGCTACTCGCCTCGGTGGCGGCGGTCAAGCGGCTCATAGCCGGACCGCCCGACGACTCCTGGGTGAGAGCTGAGTGAATCGGCCTGGGCATCCTCTTCGTGCTGCTGGCCCTTGGGTTCAGGCGGGCCCAGCGCTCCCTCGCCTGGCTCCGCCGCCATGGACGCCAGGTGGAGGTGTTGTGCGGAGCGCTCCTCCGGTCTCCCTCACTGCGGTGGCGCTCGCCCTCGGCGTCGGCGGCGCCCGGCTACCTCTCCCGGCCTTGGTCAACGCCATCACCGGCGCAGTGGCGGCAATCTTCGCCACGACAGCGCGGACCCCCCCCATCGCGGCCTCTAACACGGGTTAGTAGACGAATTGTTGGCCACTTTGACGCCGTTACTCAGCTGACCCCTGACGGTGAACGTGAACGGCCCGCCCGGCGCCGGCCGCGAGGTGGGGTCGGCGGTCTTGGTCACCGAGACCGTCGGCAGTACGTCGGTGATGGTCACGGTGGCCGTGTCGCTGGCGGTGGCCGTCGACCCGTCGTCGTCGGTCACCACCACCGTCACGACGTCGGTCTGGGTGTCACCTCCGCCGCCCAGGAAAGAGCCTTGGAACGCGCACGTGTAGGAACTGCCCGCCGGGATTATCACGCCGATGGCGCAGGTACCCCGGCCGTTCAGGTTGCCGTAGATGTCGTCTACCAGCGAGGTGATCGTCACGGCCTCGTTGGACGTGTTGGTCACGACGACAGTGAAGGTGAACGTGCCCCCGGGCTCGGGCAGGCTGGTCGGGTTGGCCGTCTTGGTCAGCGTCACCGTGGGCGGCACGTCGGTGATGGTGACCGTGGCCGTGTCACTGTCGGTGGCCGACGTCCCCTCGTTGTCGACCACGACCACCGTGACGATGTCGGTCTGGGTGTCGCCCGCGTTGCCGGTGAAGACACCCGTGAACGAGCAGGCATAGCTGGCCCCGGGCTGGAGGACGGCCCCGATGGCACACGTGCCGCGGCCGTTGAGGTCACCGTAGATGTCGTCGGTCAGCGAAGTGATCGTCACCGGCTCGATGCTCGTATTGGTGACCACCACCCCGAAGGTGAAGGTGCCGCCGGGCTCGGGCCGGCTGGGCGGGCTGGCCGTCTTGTCGACCGTGACCGTCGGCGGGACGTCGGTGATGAAGACGGTGGCGTCGTCGGATGCCGTCACGCTGGACCCGTCGTCGTCGACGGCCACGGCTGTGACGGTGTCGGTGAGCGACGCGCCCGCGTCACCGGTGAACGTGGCCACGAACTGGCACGTGTAGCTCGCACCGGGGGCCAAGACGGTGCCGATGGCATCCGTACAGGTGGAATCGCTCCGTGTCGTCACGTCGCCGTACACGTCGTCGGTCAGCGAGGTGATGGTCACCGCCTCGATGCTGGTATTGGTCACCACGACGGTGTAGGTGAACGGGCCGCCCGGCTCGGGCCGGCTGATGGGGCTGGCCGTCTTGTCCACGTCGATCGTGGGCAGGACGTCGGTGATCGTCACGGTGGCGTCGTCGGAGTCGGAGACCTCCGAGCCGTCGTCGTCGACCGCCGTCACGGTCACAACGTCGGTCTGGCTGTCGCCCGCGTTGCCGAAGAAGTCCCCTTCGAACTCGCAGCTGTAGCTCTCCCCGGAGGCCAGCACCGCACCCGTGGCACATGTGCCCTGCCCGTTGAGGTTGCCGTAGATGTCGTCGGTGATCGAGGTGATGGTGACGTCCTCGATGCTGTTGTTGACCACCAGGACGCTGAACGTGAACGTGCCGCCCGGCTCGGGGAGGCTGCTGGGATCGGCGTCCTTGGTCACCACGATCTGGGGCACCACGTTCAGGATCGAGACGGTGGCGTCGTCGGAGTCGGTGGCCTGGTTGCCCTCGTCGTCCACGGCCACAGCCGTGACGACATCGGTCTGGATGTCGCCGGCACCGCCGAAGAAGTCGCCGGGGAACGAGCACGAGTACGTGCCCCCGTTGGCCGCGATCACGCCCCCGGTGGCGCACGTGCCCTGGCCGTTGAGGTTGCCGTAGATGTCGTCGGTCAGGGTGGTGAGGGTGACGGGCTCGATGCTGGTGTTGGTCACCACTACCGTGAACGTGAAGGTGCCCCCGGGCTCGGGCATGACAAGCGGGTCAGCGGTCTTGTCGACGGTGATGGTGGGCAGAACGTCGGTGAGGGTGATCGTGGCGTCGTCGGAGTCAGAGGCCTCGTTGCCTTCGTCGTCCTCCACCACCACGGTGACCGTGTTGGTCTCGGTGTCGCCACCGCCACCGGTGAAGTCGGCGGTGAACGTGCACGGCGGCGAGCTGGCCCCCGGAGCGAGGACGCTCCCCACGACGGGGCCGCAGGTCGAGCCGGGCAGGGTGGTGAGGTCGCCGTAGATGCTGTCGGTCAGTGAGAGGACGGTCACGTCCTCCACGCTGGTGTTGGTGACCACGACCGTGAACGTGAACGTGCCCCCGGGCTCCGGGCGGGTCAAGGGGTTGGCCGTCTTGTCGACCAGCACAGTGGGCAGCACGTCGGTCAGGGTGACCGTGGCGTCGTCGTCGTCGGTGGCCTCGACGCCATCGGGGTTCTCGGCCACCACCGTGACCACGTCGGTGAGCGAGTCGCCGGCGTTGCCCGTGAAGTCGGCCGTGAACTGGCACGGGTAGTTAGCCCCCGAAGCCAGCACCGTGCCGATGGCGTCGGTGCACGTGGAGCCCGGGCGAGTGGTGATGTCTCCGTAGATGTCGTCGGTGAGCGAGGTGATCGTCAGGTCATCGGTGCTGGTGTTGGTCACGACGACGCTGTAGGTCACCGGCCCACCCGGCTCGGGCATGGTCGTGGGGTTGGCCGTCTTGACGACCTGGACAGTCGGCAGCGCGGTCACGATGGAGGTCTCGTTGGGAGCGCCGCAGGGCGACAGCGCGGGCGCGTTGTTGGCGTCGCCGCTGTACTCGGCCACCCAGTTGTAGGACCCCACGGCGGTGGGCGTGAAGTTGCCCGAGTTGTAGTTGCCGTTGCCGTTGACCGGCACCGTCGAGGTGAACGCCACCGGCCCGGCGCAGGCCGCGTCGTTGGGGCCGTAGAGGGTGAAGGTGATGGTGCCCGTGGGGCCGGCCGCCGGTGGCGTGGCCACTCCCCCGGCCAGGGTGGCGGTGTCGCTGATGGGTTGGGTCAGCGTCACCTGCTCGACCGCCTCGGTGGTCAGCAGCGGCGAGGCCCGGTCGACGGCGGTGATCTCGCCGGGGGCGTTGCAGGGGCTGTTGGCCGGCGCGTTGTTGGCGTCGCCGCTGTAGTCGGCCACCCAGCGGTAGCTGCCGGGGGCCGTCGGCACGTAGTCACCCGAGACGTAGTCGCCGTTGCCGCTGTCGACGGCCACGACCGACGTGAACACGGCCGGGCCCGCGCAGGTGGCGTCGTCGGGACCGAACAATGTGAAGGTGATCGTGCCCGTCGGGTTGACGCCACCCGAGAGGGTGGCGGTGTCCGAGATGGGACTACCGACAGTCCCGGCCTGAGTGGCCAGGGTCACCAGGGTGGGCTCGGCCTGGGTCACGACGCTCGACTCATTGGGTGCGTTGCACGGGCTGGTCGCCGGGAGATAGACTGCGTCGCCGTTGTAGACCGCCACCCAGCGATAGGTGCCCACGGCGGTCGGCGTGAACGCCTCCGAGGTGGCCGTGGGCGGCGGGCCGCCGGCCAGGGGCCGGTTGGCGCTGGTGAACACGGCCGGACCGGTGCAGGCGGCGTCGTTGGGGCCGAACACGGTGAAGGTGACCGTGCCGGTGGGGTTGGGGGCGGGGGCGCCCGGGCCACTCACGGTGGCCACGTCGGTGATGGAGCCACCGATCGTCACCGTCGGGGTGGCGTTGGTCACGATCGTGGCCACCGGGCGCAGGACGGTCGAGGTCTCGTTGGGGGCGCCGCACGGGCTCGTCACCGGGGCGTAGACGGCATCGCCGTTGTAGACCGCCACCCACTCGTAGTCGCCGGGGAGTGTCGGGGTGAACGGCTCCGATGTAGCCGTGGGCGGCGGGCCACCGGCTAGGGGCCGGTTGGCACTGGTGAAGACCACCGGCCCGGCGCACGTGGGGTCGTTGGGCCCGTACACCGTGAAGGTGACCGTGCCGGTGGGGTTGGGGGCGGGGGCGCCCGGCCCGCTCACG
The DNA here is from genome assembly GCA_040754375.1 of Actinomycetota bacterium. NCBI lineage: Bacteria > Bacillati > Actinomycetota > Actinomycetota bacterium. The sequence continues at coordinate 2,649 of JBFMCT010000008.1, read as the reverse complement.
GTGGCCACGTCGGTTATGGGCTCGCCCAGGTTGGCCGTCGGAGTGGCGTTGGTGACCACTGTGGCCACCGGAGCGTTGACCACCGAGGTCTCGTTCGGGGCGCCGCACGGGCTGATGGCCTCGAGGTTGTTGGCGTCGCCGCTGTAGACCGCGACCCACTGGTACTCACCCGGGAGCGTGGGCGTGAAGGGATCGGACGTGTAGTTGCCGTTGCCGTTCACTGTGACGGTGTCGGTGAAGATCGCCGGGCTGGCGCACGTCGGGTCGCCCGGGCCGAACAAGGTAAAGGTGATGGTGCCCGTGGGGTTCACACCGTTGGAGAGCGTGGCCGTGTCGGAGATGGGGCTGCCGACCGTGACGGGGGTGACCGCTTGGGTGACGATGTTGGGCTGGGCGGGGGCGAAGGTGACGGTCTCGAGAGGCTCGCCGCAGGCGTTGGCGTCGGCCGCGTAGTTCGCATCCCCGCTGTAGGCGGCCACCCAGATGTAGGTGCCGGCCTGGGTGATGGGAACGGGTGTGGGCGTGACGTGGTCGCCGAACCCCGTGACCACGACCTGCTGGGTGTTGAAGGGCGCGCCTGCGCAGGTCGGGTCGTTGGGGCCGTAGAGGTTGAACGTGATGGTCCCGGTGGGGGTGGCGCCTGCTCCCGTGTTGGGTGGCACCGGGCTGAGGGTGGCGGTGTCGGTGGTCGTGCCCAGGTTGGTGCCCGGCGTGGCCGCCCCCTGGCCCGCCACCGTGGTCACCTCCGTGGGGCCCTGGCCCACCGTGCTGAAGTCGGCCTGGCCGGTCCTCGAGAAGGTGAAGGGGTCCTGCGGTGGCTGGGAGGACGGGGTTACACCGGTGGAGTGGTAGGTCTGCACCCCGGGCGCCGCTTGGACGTCGGTGGTGGGCACCCGCAGGGCGGTAGCCGTGAAGTTGATGGTGCAGGTGTTACCGGTTGACAAGACGAGGGTGCCCTCCCCGCCGGGCGGGGTGAGCCGGTAGCTGGTGGCCGTGGCTGTATTGCCGGTGTTGGGGGTGATGGTCCAGGTGCCCTCGCACGTGGCGTTACCGGCGGGGATGGACTGGCCCACCCCGGTGGCGCTCAGGGCGTAGACGCCCGCCTCGGGGGTGCCGCCGATGCAGTCGGTGGTCGGCTGGGTGCAGGCGGGGTAGAGGTCGATCTGGCTGATGTGGATGTTGGGGAAGTCGACCGACTGCGGGGGGGTCGAGAAGTTGCTGACCGCGTAACCCGCGGGGAACGTCTGGCCCACGACCGAGTCGGGGAAGTCGGCGTTGGCCTGGATCAGCAGGACGCCGGACGCACTGGAGGCGAGGATGGTCGACAACCCCAAGAGCACGACGACCGCGCTGGCGAGGCGGCGGAGGAACGCTTCCCGCCGGCGTCGGCTAAAGCCGCCTACGCTCACCCAACCGCTCACGAACCCAGCCACGTCGCCTCCCACCGTTACAACACAACGTGACCAAGCCCACGCCGTGTGTGAGAGCAGGCTACCCCAGGCCCATGCCCACTGCCAGGACCTTTGCACCCCTTCCACATCTTCCCCACCCGTCCAACACGATCCCAACTGCCGGTGCGAGCCGACGGTCACGTTCGCCACCTGCGTGTTAATCGAAGGGAGGGCCCCCCTTCCAACGTCGGCCCAACGGCGAATGAGCCGCCGAGAACCCCTAGCGTTCCACGGGCCGGGGGCGGGCACGTCGCCAACTGAGCCCCAACATCACCGTCCCCATCAGCACCAGGGCGGTCGCAATTCGCGCCGGCCCCTGTACGTCCGGGCCGGTCAACGCGACCGATGCCCGATGTCCTTCGGCAGCGGCAGCCGGGGGGGTGGGGGAGGCAGCCGAGGGTGAGGCGGCGGTCAGCCTGACCGTGCCCCCCGCAGCCGGGCTCGTCGCCGTGGCCCGGGTGCCCTCGTTGTCCTCCACCGTCACGACCACCTGGGTGACAAGGGTGCTCCCGGCGCGGCCGGTGAAGGTGGCCGTGAACGAACAGGTGAATGTTCGCCCCGGCATGAGGACCACACCGGTGCGGCACGTCCCTCGGCCGCTCAGGTCGCCGTGGGTGTCGCTGCGCAGCTCGACGATCGTGACCGTCTCGGGATTGCTGGTGTTGGTGACCGCTACCGCGTAGGTGAAGGTGCCGCCCGGTTCGGGTCGTGCCTCGGGGGTTACCGTCACGGTGACCTCGACCTCGGGGGGTACGTCGAAGAGGCTGACCGTGGCCGTGGACTGGGCTGTGGCCAGCCGCCCCTGGCCGTCGACGGCAGTCACGCTCACCGTGTTCGAACGGGTGGCCCCGCCCTCACCGCTGAAGGCCAGCGTGAACGAGCAGGAATAGGTCGCACCGGGCGCCAGGACGGTACTGGCAGCCGTGGCGCAGGTGGATCCGCTCTGGGTCGTCAAGTCGCCGGCGACACTGTCGAGCAGCGAGACGATACGGACCGGCGTCGGCCCGGTGTTGGTGACCGTCACCGTGTGGACGAACAGCCCGCCCTCCTCGGGGAGGGTCGCGGGATCGGGGGTGTTGGAGACCGCCACCCGAGGAGCGTCCGGCGGCTCCGTACCCGCCGGCGTGGTGGTGGTCGTGGTGGTCGTGGTGGTCGGTGCGGTCGTGGTCGGTGCGGTCGTGGTCGTGGTCGTGGTCGG